>NZ_JAITJM010000024.1:0-73497 GCF_031278955.1 Candidatus Endomicrobiellum cubanum
ATGTAACGATGGATATAGAGTTGATAATGCCAGTGGCGATGGAGTCGCAGTTGAGGTTTGCGATAAGAGAAGGTGGAAGGACAGTAGGCTCAGGTGTTGTAACTGAAATTGTTGAATAATCACGTATTTTAATGTTTGCTATATAGAATGTTGTCGATGGTATTAGAAAGATAATCAAAATAAACAGGATTAAAAGTTATGGGAAATGAAAAGACAGTCCAGAATCAAGATTTAAGAATTAAATTGCGGGCTTATGATCACAAAATGTTAGATGATTTTCTTGCCAAAATAGTGGAAACGGCAAGACGTACAGGTGTAACTATAACAGGTCCTGTACTGTTACCTACAACTATAAAAAAGTATACAGTTAATAGATCGGTTCATACAGATAAAAAATCTCGTGAACAGTTTGAAATGAGAATTCACAGAAGATTAATAGATCTTCGTGAACCTTCTAATAGAACGGTAGAAGAACTTCAAAAATTAGACTCACCTGCTGGTGTTGATATTGAGATTAAGTATAAAGAAGTTCGCGGATAGAGTAAAAATAAAAAACAATTAAAACCGTAGAGAGAAAATATGTTGAAATCAATTATAGGTAAAAAAGTTGGCATGTCCCAAGTTTTTGATGATAAGGGAAATCTTATACCGGTAACAGTGGTAGAAGCTGGACCTTGCATTGTTACAAATGTACGTACAGTAGAGAAAGATGGTTACAGCGCTGTGCAGCTTGGTTTTAGAAGTGTTAAAGAAAAAAATCTTAATAAATCTTTAAAGGGATTTTTTAAGAAAAACAATGTTGAGCCTAAAAAATTTATAAAAGAGTTTAGGGTTCAAGATGCAAAAGAGTTTTCAATAGGACAAGAGATAAAGGCAGATATTTTTAAGGCGGGAGATTATGTAGATGTTTGTGCTTTAACAAAAGGTAAAGGTTATGCAGGTGTTATTAAAAGGCATAATTTTGGTATGCAACCTACAACTCATGGTCAATCAGACAGGACGCGCGCCAGAGGTTCTAGTGGTGGACAAGGGCCTCAAAAGGTTTTAAAAGGTATGAGAATGTCTGGACATTTAGGTAACGAATATGTTACAATACAAAAGTTGCGCATTGTAAATGTTGATGTGCAAAAAAATGTTTTGCTTATTAAGGGCGCAGTGCCTGCTGTAAAGAGAGGCACTTTATTTATAAGTAGTACAGTTAAAAAAGTTCCTGTTGTTCAGGAAGTAAGAGCAGTTAAAGCTAAAAAGAAATAAATAATCAGGTTTATTGACAGTTACTGGTTTTTTGTAAAAGATAATTTATTTTAGGGTCTAGAATTTATTAAATATATATTAGATTTTTTCTAATAGGATAGAGAGAGAAAATGGAAACAATAGTTTATAACGCAAAGGGACAGGAGAAGGGAAAGGTAGAACTTCCCTCTTTTTTTTGTACGGAAGTTTCTAGCGTGCTTCTGCATGAGATTACGACAGCGTATTTAAACAATCAAAGAGCGGGTACGCATAAGACGAAGACAAGGGGAGAGGTATCTTTTTCTGGTGCAAAACCTTGGAAGCAAAAAGGGACTGGCAATGCGCGTGCAGGACAAAGAAATTCTCCATTGTGGAGAAAGGGTGGTATAATTTTTGGTCCACAGCCAAGAGATTATTATACAAAAATGTCAAAACAAAAGAAAAAATCATCTTTAAGTATGGCGTTTTCTGCCCAGTTGAGAAATGGCAATGTTATTGTTGTAGATTCTGTAAAATTAGAAGAAGCTAAGACGAAAAAAGTAGCAGAAATTTTAAAAAATCTTAAAGTTGAAGATAAAAAAGTAGTTTTTGCAATTGCTAGTGATACAGATTTTAAAATGGCTGCAAAAAATATAAAAAATGTTGTTGTTGAAAATATTAAAAATGTTAATGCATATCAAATTCTTTGGGCAGACAAAGTAGTTCTTACGTCAGAAGCTATTGATTTAATAAAAGAAAGGCAATCTGTTTAATTTAGATGCCTTTTACTATTTAGGAATAAAAATGGATATTAGAAACATTATTAAGAAACCAATAGTAACTGAGAAAGCCTCAATCTTAAAAGAAAAAAGCAATAAGTATACTTTTGTTGTAGATAAAGAAGCAAACAAGTTCCAAATAAAGCAAGCTGTTGAGTCTTTGTTCAATGTTAGAGTGGAGAGTGTGCACACTGCAAATTATGCGGGTAAAAGTAAAAGAATGGGCGCTCGTTCTGGTTTTAAAAGTGATTGGAAAAAGGCTATAGTGAAACTTAGTGAGGGTCAAGAAATTCAGATGGTCGAGGAAGCTTAAATTTAGACTTTAAGCGCAAGCAATTTAATTTGCTTAAGAAGTAAATATGGGTAGTAAAAAAATTGAACTGCCCGATAACAGAACAGGAAAGTATAATGCCGATTAAAACATTTAAGCCGTATACGCAGTCTAGAAGACAAATGTCTGTTTCAAATTTTTCAGATATTACAAAAACAGAGCCGGAGAAGTCATTAACAAGAATTATAAAGAAAAAAGGCGGCCGTAACAATACTGGACAAGTAATGGTTCGCTTTAGGGGTGGCGGGCACAAAAGATTTTATAGAATCATAGATTTTAAAAGAGATAAATTTAATATTCCAGCCAAAGTCATTGCAATTGAGTATGATCCTAACCGTTCAAGCAGAATAGCGCTTCTGCAATATCAGGACGGAGAAAAGAGATATATAATACAGCCTGTAGGTGTAAAAGTTGGAGATACTTTGGTTTCCGGACCGGATGCCGAGATAAAACCAGGTAATGCTCTTTCTCTTGCAAATATTCCTGTGGGTACTTTTATACATAACTTGGAGCTTGCAGTAGGCAAGGGTGCACAGCTTGTACGCTCAGCAGGTGCTGCAGCACAGCTTTTAGCAAAGGAAGGCGAATATGCTCATGTAAGAATGCCTTCTGGCGAGATAAGGCTTATTCGAGTAAATTGTTATGCCACTGTTGGACAAGTAGGCAATTTGGACCATGAAAATATTACGATAGGCTCAGCAGGAAGAAACCGCCATATGGGAAAAAAGCCCCATGTGCGTGGAACTGCAATGAACTCTGTTGACCATCCTCATGGAGGAGGTAGAGGCAGATCTAAGGGAAATAATCAGCCTAGAAGCCCATGGAACCAGCCTGCTAAAGGTTTTAAAACAAGGCCTAAAAAGATTTGGGATTGGGTAATAGTAAGCCATCGTAATAAAGCTAAGAAGTAATCGGAGGGAATAATAGATGAGTCGTTCAACAAAAAAAGGTCCTTATGTAGATGATAAACTTTTGAAAAAAATGCAAAAACTTAATGAAGAAGGTAATAAAAAGGTTATAAAGACTTGGGCGAGGTCTTGCACTATAACACCAGAGTTTGTAGGACATACAATAGCAATACATAATGGGAAAAAGTTTCTTCCAATATTTGTTTCTGAACAAATGGTTGGCCATAAGTTAGGTGAGTTTGCTCCTACTAGAATTTTTAAAGGTCATGGCGGTATGACAAAACAGGAAACATCACTTACGTAAAAACAACAAGACAATATCCAACAGCTCAGGCTATTCAGTATGTTGTTGAACAAGAAAAAAAGGATACAAAAGATGCAAGCAAAGGCAACAGCGAAATTTGTTAGATATACTCCAAGAAAAGTTAACCAAGTGCTAACGCTTATAAGAAATAAAAAAGTGGATAAAGCATTTGAAGTTCTTTCTTTCCTTCCTAAGTCTGCTGCGCCGCTTGTTAGTAAAGTGCTAAAAAGCGCGACTGCAAACTCAGGGAAACTTAAAGATTTTTCTGGTCTTAAAGTAAAAGAAGCTTGGGCAGGTAATGGCCCTATTTTAAAAAGAATGAGACCAGGCCCTCAAGGACGAGGAATGCCAGTTAAAAAAAGAACATCTCATCTTACTATAGTTGTTACAGATGCTGGTGTTGTTGAAAAAAGAAAGAAGAAAATTGCCAAGACTGCAAGTGCAGGCAAAGAAATGCAAGCAAGGTAAGATAAAAAATTTAGGAAAGGTATAATAAATGGGTCATAAAGTACATCCCAAAAGTGTAAGATTAGGATATATTAGAGATTGGGAATCTAAGTGGTTTAGTTTAAAAGAAATGCCCGATTTTATAGAAGAAGATCGTCGTTTAAGAGTTTATTTAAAAAATCAACTCAAATTGGCCTCTGTGTCCAAAATTGTTATTGAGAGACCAGGTAAATATATACGTGTAAATATTTACACATCGCGTCCAGGCATTGTTATTGGCAAAGGTGGACAAGGTATTGAAAATTTAAGAAAAGAAGTTGAATCTATGACGTCAAAGAAAAGCTTTATAAACGTTATGGAGATAAAAAAGCCTGAACTAGATGCTCAACTTGCTGCTGAAGGCATTGCTTTTCAATTAGAAAAGCAAATTGCTTTTAGAAGAGCAATGAAAAAAACTATAGAAAAAGCAATGGCATCAGGAGCTGGTGGTATAAAGGTCATGGTTTCTGGGAGACTTGGCGGAGCAGAAATTGCAAGAACTGAGTGGTTAAAAGAGGGGAGAGTACCTCTACAAACTTTTAGAGCTGATATTGATTATGGTTTTGCTGAAAGCTATACGACAATGGGGCAAATCGGTGTAAAAGTTTGGATATTTAAAAAGGAACTTTTTAAAAAAACTACTAAAGATTTAATTGAAGAAGCCAAGCTTGTTGAAGCATCTTCTGATAGTATAGAGCAAGGAAAATTGCCAAAACAAGAAGTATCTAAATAATTAATAAGATATAAAGACCAAAGGAATTTATATGTTGATGCCAAAAAGAGTTAAATATAGAAAAACACATAGAGGACGGATGAAAGGTAAAGCTAAAGGGGGCACTTATTTAGCTTTTGGTAAATATGGCCTTCAAGCTCTTGAGCCTGTATGGATAAATAGTAATCAGATAGAAGCAGCTCGTGTTACGTTGACAAGATTTACAAAAAAAGGTGGAAAGGTTTGGATCAGAATATTCCCTGATAAACCAATTACTAAGAAACCTGCTGAAACAAGAATGGGTAAAGGTAAAGGAGATCCACAGTTTTGGGTTGCGGTGGTAAAGCCTGGTAGGATAATGTTTGAGATGGAAGGACTTTCAGAAGCTGAAGCACGTAAAGCTTTAACGCTTGCATCAAACAAACTTCCTATACATACAAAAATTTTAGTTAGAGCTGATATTTGAGGGTATGATGAAAAGTAAAAATTGGAATGAGACAAAAAATATGACAGAAGCTGAACTTTCCGTAAAACTTAGCCAGCTGCAGGATAAACTTTTTAGGTTAAAATTTCGTCATCAGACAGCTCCTGTAAAAAACCCTTTAGAAATTAGAGGACTGAGAAGAGATGTTGCCAGAATTAAAACTTTAATTAATCAGAAAAGAAAAGAGTCTAAATAAGACAATAAATAGGAAGGAACAATGTCACAACAAGAACGTGGAAAACGCAAATGTCGTACGGGCATAGTTGTAAGTGATAAAAGTGATAAAACAAGATTAGTTTCCATAGAGAGGACATATCGTCATTCATTGTATGAACGTGTGCTTCGTAGAAAAGTTAAATTTGCTGCACACGATGAGAAAAACATTTCTCATATTGGCGACACTGTTGCAATAATGGAATCAAGGCCAATATCAAAGACAAAAAGATGGGTATTAATGGAAGTTATAAAAAAAGCGGCAGAAATTTAAAAAATAAGTTTATCGAAGGATAACAGAATGATTCAGGAAAGAACTATTTTAACTGTAGCAGATAATTCAGGTGCAAAAAAAATTCGTTGTTTCAGAGTTACAAAAGGTTTGAAGCGTCGTTATGCAAGTATTGGAGATGTAATTCATGCTTCAGTACAAGACGCATTGCCGCATGGAAATATAAAGAAGGGTGAAGTAGTCAAAGCTGTTGTTGTACGTACAGTAAAAGAAGTACGTCGTGCAGACGGCACGTATATTAAATTTGATGACAATGCTGCTGTTATAATTAATGATGAAGGAGAACCAAAAGGTACGCGTATTTTTGGTCCGGTAGCAAGAGAGTTAAGGGAAAATAATTATCTTAAGATAATATCTTTAGCTCCTGAAGTGATATAGCCTCTAGTTATTGTTATCTTTTATTGGTAGAGATAACATGCTTGTGGATATAATTTTTAAGCGAAAAACAAACAGGATATAAAATGCTTAACATTAAGAAGAAAGACAAAGTGGTAGTGTTATCTGGGAAAGATAAAGGTAAGAAAGGGGAAGTTCTTGATATTTTTCCGGATAAGGGAAAAGTTATTGTTTCAAAAGTAAATTTTGTAAAAAGACATACAAAACCTACTCAAAGAGATGCTGGAGGAATTCGTGAAAAAGAAGCTCCTATTGCTATGAGTAAGGTAATGCTTATATGTCCTAAATGTGAGCAAGCTTCAAGGCCTAAGTTTGATACGCTTTCCGATGGTAAGAAGGTAAGATTATGCCGTAAATGTGGGGAAATGATAGCATAATCAGACAAGATAATTGGAGAATAAAGGCAATAATAAGGAAAGAATAAAATGAATCAACCTCGTTTAAAAAAGGTTTATCAAGAAAGTGTAGTAAACGAATTAAAGAAACAGTTTAGTTTAAAGAATACTCATCAAATTCCTAGGCTTAGTAAGATTGTTATTAATATTGGTTTAAGTGAAGCAAAAGATAATATTAAAGTTTTAGATATTGCGTCTGCAGAACTTGCATCTATTACTGGACAAAAACCGTTAGTATGTAGAGCAAAAAAATCTGTATCTAACTTTAAATTGCGTCAGGGAATGCCAATAGGTATTAAAGTAACGTTGAGAAATGCGATGATGTATGAGTTTTTAGATAGACTTATAAATGTAGCAATCCCTCGTATAAGAGATTTTAGAGGGATAGAGCCTAATGGTTTTGACGGACAAGGGAATTTTAATTTAGGACTTACAGAACAATACATATTCCCAGAGATTAGTATCGAAAAGTCAGATAAAGCTAGAGGTATGAATATTACTATAGTAACAACGGCCAAAAAAGATGAGCAAGCAAAATCTTTGCTAGAGGCGCTTGGCATGCCGTTTAAAAAAAGAGATAATAAATAGAAACGCAAAATAGAGCAAAGGATATTTTTCTATGGCAACAACTTCAGCAGAAGCAAAAATGCGTAAACCTCAAAAATTTGCAACACGGTACAGGAATAGATGTAGTCTCTGTGGAAGACCGCGTGGTTTTTATAGAGATTTTGGTCTTTGCAGAATATGTTTGCGCAAATTAGCGCATAATGGCGAAATACCAGGTCTTACAAAATCAAGTTGGTAATATTTTTTAAAAGAGGTCGGTTGAATGATTACAGATCCAATTTCAGATATGTTTGCGCGCATTCGTAACGCGAATGCAAAGTTGCACGAAAAAGTAGATATTCCATCTTCAAAAATGAAAATGGAAATAGCTAAGATTTTAAAAGAAGAAGGGTATATTTTAAATTATAAGAATATTGAGGACAACAAACAGGGAATTTTAAGAGTTTATTTAAAATACACTCTAGCAGGCAGGCAAGTTCTTAAAGGTATAAAGAGAGTTTCTAAATCTAGTTTAAGAATATACAAGGGTTATGAAGATATGCCTAAATCAGTTGGTGGATTAGGTGTTACAATAGTTTCTACATCTAAAGGCTTAATGACTGATGCAAACGCAAGAAAAGAGAAGGTTGGAGGAGAAGTAGTGGGTTTAGTTTGGTAAAAGATTGTTTTTCTTTGCAATTGTCCTGGCAAGATTTGTCTTGAAGAATTTTGATTTTGTTATTTTGTAAAAAATTTATATTGAGGGTCAAACAATGAGTCGCTTAGGCAAAAAACCGGTTCATATTCCGGAGAAGACGAAAGCAGAATTTAAAGACGGTATATTAGAAATAACAGGTCCCGGTGGAAAACTTTCGCAAGTAATTGATAGCAAGATAAATGTAAAAATTGAGAAGGATAATATACTTATTGAGGCGCTTGGAGATTCTCGTGAGCATAACATGTTTCATGGTCTTACGAGGGGTCTTATTGTAAATATGGTTGAAGGTGTTACAAAAGGTTTTAAAAAAGAATTGGAAGCAATAGGCCTTGGATTTAAGGTGAATATAGAAGGAGGGAAAAAGTTAGTGTTAGCTGTAGGTTTTTCTCATTTAGTAAATCTTGAAATTCCTCAAACAGTTAAAGTAACTGCTGCTCTTACTCCAGACAAAAATACCTTAATAACCGTAACAGGTACAGATAAATACGAAGTAGGCGCTTTTGCTGCCAAAATTAGAGCTGTAAAACCGCCAGAACCATACAAGGGTTTTGGTATAAGATATTTAGGCGAAAAGATTATTAGAAAAGCGGGTAAAGCTGCAGCAGGTGGCAAAAAGTAATTTTTTGCGCTAGTTTCCAAAAATGGAGATTTGTTTTTATCTAATAATTAACATAGTAAAAGCAGCCAAAAAAATAGAGGATATTAGATGAAAGATTCAAATAAAAGATTTGATTATCGTGTAAAAAGAGTAAGAAGCAAAATAAAAGGAGCACAAGAAAGGCCTCGTTTAAGCGTTCATCGTGGGCATAAACATATCTATGCTCAAATTATAGACGACAGTAAAGGGGTTACTCTTGCATCTGCGTCAACATTGTCTCCGGAACTTAAAGGTAAGTTAGAAGTTACAGATACCGTTACAGCTGCCAAATCAGTAGGTGATTTAATTGCCAAAAAAGCAACAGAGAAGGGCATTAAAAAGGTTGTTTTTGACCGCAGAGGTTATGAATATACAGGCAAAATAAAAGCTCTCGCAGATGCTGCCAGAGAAAATGGATTAGAATTTTAATATAAATTTTAAATAAACGGTGTTGTAAGTCTTAGGAGGACAAGTTGGCTGAAAAAATAAGTAAACAACAAAATGATAGTGGTTTAAAAGAAACAGTTGTGGTCGTTAATAGAGTCGCAAAAGTTGTTAAAGGTGGCAAAAGATTTTCTTTTAATGCTTTAGTAGTGGTAGGGGATGAGTCTGGTAAGGTTGGTTGCGGATTAGGTAAAGCGAACGAAGTCCAGTCTGCAATACAAAAAGGTAGTGCTCAAGCGGCAAAACATATGGTTTCAGTACAGCTTAAGGGCAGTACAATACCTCACGAAATAATAGGTGTTTCAGGTTCTGGGAAAGTTTTGTTAAAGCCTGCTGCTCCTGGTACAGGTGTTATTGCTGGCGGGGCTGTAAGAGCTGTTCTTGAGGCTGTCGGAATTAGAGATATTCTTACAAAGTCAATGCGTTCTTCAAACCCTTTTAATGTGGTTTATGCAACGATAGAAGCTCTTAAGGAACTTCGCTCAAAGGAAGAAGTTGCTAAAATTAGAAAAAAAGAGGCGATAGAAATATGATAGGTTTGCACAATTTAAAGCCTCAAGAAGGCTCAAAACATAGAAAAAAAATAGTTGGACGTGGAGTAGGGTCTGGCCACGGTCGTACATCTACACGTGGATCTAAAGGACAAAAAGCTCGTTCTGGTGATGGGTCAAAAAAGATAGGTTTTGAAGGCGGACAAATGCCTTTGTTTAGGAGAATTCCTAAAAGAGGTTTTAATAAGCAGTTTCGTAAAGAGTACGAAATTGTAAACATTGAGAGTTTAAATAGATTTGAATCGGACGTAGAAGTTACGCCTGAGATTTTAAAACAGGCCGGCATGGTAAAAAAAGCTAAACTTGTTAAGATTTTAGGTGTTGGCGAACTTAAGAAGTCTTTAACAATCAAAGTCGCCGCTTTTTCTAAATCTGCAGTAGAAAAAATTAAGTCTGCAGGCGGTAAAGCTGAAGTAGCAAAATAAGCTTTTAGAGAGTTCTTTAAGGTAAAGTAATATAAGCGATCAAATATATGTTTTATAATTTTTTATTTAAAGATTTAAAAATATTACATATCTGAACAACGTTGTTTTTTAATAGTTTTTTATAAGACGTTCGGAAGATAATATAAACGAACGTCTGTTGTTTTGTACGCATCTGTTTTAATAGATTTTATAAGGTTTTTAGATAGACCCATAAATCCAAATGATAACAGGGATAAAGATATGTTAAAAAGTCTTTCTGACATTTTTAGGGTACCTGAACTTAGAAAAAAAGTAATCTTTACATTGCTTATAATAGTTGCTTATAGAATTGGTGCTACTGTTCCTATTCCTGGTATAAACAGTGAAGCTGTAAAATCTTTATTTGCTGCGCAAAGTAATGGTTTACTTGGATTTTTAGATATGTTTTCTGGTGGAGCTTTAAATAGGATGTCAGTTTTTTCTATGGGTATTATGCCATATATTAACGCGTCTATTATAATGAGTTTATTGCAAGGAGCGCATATAATACCTTATTTAGACAGACTTGCTAAAGAGGGTGAACAAGGAAGAAAAAAACTTACGCAAATTACAAGATATGGAACCCTTGTATTAGGTGCTATACAATCTTTTGGATTAACTATGGCAATAACAAAATTGCCTACACCTTCTGGTGTCCCTATAGTTGTTGATCCTTCGTGGTCATGGATTGCTCTAACAGGAACCACTCTTGTTACAGGTACTGTACTGATTATGTGGCTTGGCGAACAAGTTACAGAAAGAGGTATAGGTAATGGGATTTCTATTATAATATTTTCAGGCATTGTAGAAAGGCTTCCTCATGCAGTTATGAGTGTTATAAAACTTGTGCAAATGGAAGAACTTTCAATACTGTTTGCTTTAACTTTAACAGCTATAGTAGCGGCAGTTTTAATTATTGTTGTATGGGTAGAGACGGCTCAGAGAAGAATCCCTATTCATTATGCAAAAAAAATGGTTGGTAGAAAAACTTATGGTGGACAGACTTCTTTTTTGCCTATAAAAGTTGACCAATCAGGTGTTATAGCTGTTATATTTTCAATGTCTATACTATCTGCTCCTCTTACTATAGCGCAGTTTGCTCCTGACTGGACAATGTTTGGTTATCCTTTAGCTAAAAAAATTATGGAATGGTTTAATGGTAGTTCTGTAATATATAGTCTAGTTTATGCATTTTTAGTTATATTTTTCTGTTATTTTTATAATTCAATATCTTTTAATCCTAAAGATTTAGCAGAAAATATGAAAAAATCTGGTGGTTTTGTACCTGGTATAAGACCTGGTGAGCCGACTTCTAACTATATACAAAAAGTTTTGGAAAGAGTTACCCTTGGTGGTGCGTTGTTTGTTGCTGCGATTGCAGTCCTCCCAGACTATTTACGTTCTGCGATGAGTGCACCATTTTTTTTTGGAGGGACGTCCTTGCTTATTGTTGTAGGTGTAGCTCTTGACACAGTCGGGCAAATAGAATCACATTTGATTATGCGACATTACGATGGGTTTATGAAAGAGGGGCGTATAAAAGGACGTTGGTTCAACATTAAGTAGTTGGGCTAGTCTTTTAATTTGTACTTCCTTATGCGGTGGCTCACATATTTTAATCATATGCTTCGCCGTCGCAAGCGTTGTCTAAATTTAAAATTCTGCGCTTTGAGATAGAGAGTTTTTGTAGAAATGTGGGTTTACGTTTTGTCAAAACGAGTGTTGCCTAAATTAAAAGTGTTAAAAATACAAGGAAAAAATGAATTATATACTTTTAGGTCCTCCAGGAGCAGGGAAAGGTACACAAGCTAAAAATATTGTAGACAAGTTTGAGTTAGTACATTTATCTACAGGAGAAATGTTTAGAGAAGCTAAAAAATCAGATGAAACTATAAGTAAACTTGTTGCTTCCGGGCAACTTATTTCAGACGAATTAGTTGTAAATATGATCAAAAAACATCTTTTGAAAGTGGGTGTAAAAAAAGGGTTTCTTTTAGATGGGTTTCCTAGAACAGTAAACCAAGCTAAGTCTTTGGATTTAATACTTAAATCAGAAAATATTAAAATAGATGCAGTATTTTTTATAGACTTAAAATTTGAAGAAATAATCAAAAGAATATCAGGAAGAAGAATTTGTTCCTGTGGAGCAAGTTATAATTTGTATTTTATTCCTCCAAAAGAGTCTAATAAATGCGATGATTGCAATAAAGATCTTATTCAAAGAGATGATGATAAAGAAGAAATTGTAAAAAATAGGCTTGATGTTTATGAGAATCAAACAAAACCTTTAGTTGAGTATTACAAGAGGCAAGGTTTTTTAATTGAAATAGACGGGTCAAAATCTGAGTCAGAAGTTTTTAAACAAATAAGTGAAAATATTAAACCGTAAAGTTTTTGTTCTTTAAAGATTTTATAGACTGTTATGTGCTTAAACAGATAACAACGTTTATTTTGGAGTGTTAAGTGTTTTTAAAAAATCTTAATATCGAGTTAAAATCGGCAAGAGAAATTGAAAAAATGAAAATTGCCGGTAAAGTTGTAGGCGAAATTTTAGAGAAGCTTTCTGAAATAATAAAGCCTGACATAGCAACTAAAGATATAGATATATTTGTAGAAAAATATATAAAGTCATCAAAAATGAAGCCAGCTTTTTTAGGGCAAAAAGGTATAAGATATCCTTTTCCGGCTTCAGCTTGTGTGTCTATAAATGACGAAGTTGTACATGGGATTCCAAATGTTTCTCGTGTGCTTAAAGAGGGCGATATTGTTTCTGT
Organism: Candidatus Endomicrobiellum cubanum; assembly: GCF_031278955.1. Lineage (NCBI taxonomy): Bacteria > Pseudomonadati > Elusimicrobiota > Endomicrobiia > Endomicrobiales > Endomicrobiaceae > Candidatus Endomicrobiellum > Candidatus Endomicrobiellum cubanum. Next base: position 12,626 of record NZ_JAITJM010000024.1, read on the forward strand.
AGATATTGGCGTTATTTATGAAGGATATTATGGAGACGGAGCAAAAACTTACGCAGTCGGTAAAATTTCCGATACCGCATCCAAACTTCTTAAAGTTACGGAAATATCTTTAGAAAAAGGCATTGAGCAGGTGTTGATAGGCAACAGACTTGGTGATATTTCTTGGGCAGTGCAAAATGCAGTAGAAAGTGAAGGTTTTTCTGTTGTTCGGGATTTTGTTGGACATGGTATAGGTAGATCTTTACATGAAGATCCTCAAATTCCAAATTACGGGAAGGCAGAAACTGGTGTAAAGCTTATGGCTGGTATGGTTTTGGCAATTGAGCCTATGGTTAATGTAGGAAGTCATGAAGTTGTTATGGTAGACGATGGCTGGACTGTTGTTACAAAAGATGGCAGTTTAAGTGCTCATTTTGAGCACACAATTGCTATAACAGAACATGGTTATGAAATTTTGACAGGGTGTTTTTCTTAAAGCCTCTAATTCGTATGATTGATGTGAACTTTTTGACAAGGCAATGCAAAAATATAGGACTTATTGTGCAATAAGCGCAATTTTTTAACGTAGCAGTGTCTGAAAAGGCTCAGTAAGTATACGTGTTAAGGTTTTTAAAGAGACCTCGAGGGTATAAAATGACTAAAGAAGAAAAAATTGTTGTTGAAGGTAAGATACTAGAAGCTTTGCCAAACGCAGTTTTTAGAGTAGGACTTATTGAGGGAGGGCATATTATTTTAGCGCATATTTGCGGGAAAATGAGAATGCATTACATAAAGATCCTACCGGGAGATAAAGTTAAGGTAGAACTTTCTCCTTATGATTTGTCTAGAGGAAGAATAGTATATAGAGAAAAGTAAAAGATTTTTGTAGATACGCGTAAATATTAAAAAGTCTCAATTGAAAAATACCCAAAGGGATTTAAAAGTTATTATTTTTGTGGTATAATGCATAGACTTTATTAGAGTATAGAACTTATATGGAGTATATCAAAATGAAAGTCAGAACATCTGTAAAACCTATTTGTCAAAAATGTAAAGTAGTAAAACGTAAAGGTGTAGTAAGAGTAGTATGTCAAGATCCTAGACATAAGCAAAGACAGGGATAAATTTTGGGGAAAATATAATTAAAATAGAAGCACAGAATTTGGAGGATAATAAATGGCTCGTGTAGCTGGAGTAGATTTACCAAAAAGCAAAAGGCTTGATATAGCATTAAGATATATTTATGGTATCGGATCTGCAATATCAAATGAAATTATTGCAGAACTTTCTTTAGATCCCGCTAAAAGAGTTAAAGATTTAACGGAAGAAGAAGTCAATAGAATCAATAATCTTATTACTAAAAATTTAAAAGTAGAAGGCGATCTTAGAAGAGAAATTCAATCAAATATAAAAAGACTTATAGAAATAGCCAGCTATAGAGGGTCTAGACACAGAAGAAATCTTCCTGTAAGAGGACAAAGAACCAAAACAAATGCACGTATAAGACGTGGCAAGAGAAAAACTATAGGTGCAAGTAAAGCTCAAGATCAAGGTAAAAAAGGTTAGTTTTTAAGTTTTTTGGAATAAAAAATAATGGGTTTCTCTAAAAATTTTAATTGTAGATAATAAAATACGGAGGAAGTATGGCAGATGAAAAAAAGATCGGTAGTACCAAAAAGAAAAAGTATACCGGGTCAGTAGCAAAAGCATATATATTGTCAACATTTAACAATACTATTGTTAATATAACAGATGAAAGAGGAAATACTTTAACATGGGCATCAGCAGGAGGGTCAGGCTTTAAAGGAACAAAAAAAGGTACTCCTTTTGCAGCGCAGCTTGCAGCTTCTTCTGTAGGTAAAAAGGCTTTGGATATGGGCGTAAAACAAGTAGCTGTTTTTGTTAATGGTCCAGGACCTGGAAGAGAGACTGCTATTAGAGGTTTACAGAGTGCAGGTCTTGACATAACAGCTATAAAAGATGTTACGCCGGTACCTCACGATGGTTGTCGTCCACCAAAACCAAGAAGAGTATAATTAAGATAATATTTGGCACAACGGCTGCTGTCAAGTATTGTTTACATAAAGAAATTTGTAAATAAACCTTGGAGGGTTTTAATAGATGTCACGTTATTTAGGGTCAGTATGTAAATTGTGTCGTCGAGAGAGAGAAAAGCTTTTTCTAAAAGGGGAGAGATGCTCTTCTAATTGTACTCTTGATAAGAAAAGAGGGAAAAACGGCCCTGGTCAGCATGGAGCAGCTAAAAGTAAAATGTCTGATTACGGAAAACATTTACGTGAAAAGCAAAAAGCAAGAAGAGTTTACAATTTAACAGAAGAACAATTTGTTCACTATTATGAAGTTGCAGAAAAAATGAAAGGTTCTACAGGAGACAATCTCTTTAAGCTTTTAGAAATGAGATTAGACAATGTAGTTTTTAGATTAGGACTTGCAGTTTCTAAAAAAATGGCAAGGCAGATTGTTAATCACGGGAATATTTTAGTAAACGATAAGAAGATAGATGTGCCTCGTTATCAAGTTAAAATTGGTGATGTTATAACAGTGCCTGAAAAGTATAAAACAAGTGATGGTATAAAGAATTTGCTTGAAAAAACAGCACCGAATATTCCTGCTTGGCTAAGTTTTGATAAGAATAAGGTAGCAGGAACAGTTGTAAGTGAGCCGCTTGCAGGAGAGGTATCGCATCCTATCAACAGCCAGCTTATTGTTGAATACTATTCAAAATAAACTAACAACTTAAAAAGTTGTTTTAATGAGGTTATTAAATAATGAAAGCACCGGATTTAGAAAAATTACGCAAACTTGTTTTAGATGAAAAAACTTCCACCTCGTTTTATGGTTGTTTAACGGCAGCCCCTTTTGAGCGTGGTTATGGTCATACAATTGGAAATTCACTAAGAAGAGTACTTCTTTCTAGTCTAGATGGCGCTGCTATAACTTCTGTAAAGGTTACAGGAGCCTTGCACGAGTTTGCAGTTCTCAAGGGCGTTAAGGAAGATGTTGCTCAAATAGTTTTAAACTTAAAAAAAATTAGAGTTAAACTTAATTCAGAAGGTCCAGAGAGACTTTATCTTAAGGTAAAAAATCCAGGTAAAGTAACTGCAAAAGATATTGAGATGAATCCTAATGTTGAAATAATGAATCCAGAACAAGAAATAGCTCATATAGATAATGGTACAGTTCTTGAAATGGAGATGGAAGTAAGTATGGGTAGAGGCTATGTTCTTGCTGAAGAATTAAAATCCTCTAAAGATTCTGTAGGGACAATACTTTTAGATTCTTTATTTTCGCCTGTAACAAAAGTAAATTATGAGGTTGAAAATACACGTGTAGAGCAGGCTTTAAATTATGATAAACTTGTTATAGAAATTTGGACAGATGGCTCTATTGCTCCTAAAGATGCTTTAATAAAATCTGCAAAAATACTTAGAAATAGCCTAGTAACTTTTACTGGTGAGCCAGTAGAGTCTGAAGAAGTTGTTGTAGAAGATTCTTCTGTTAAAGAGAATTTAGAAGAAGGCATTTTTGGTCAGCATATAAGTAATATGGGCCTTTCAACAAGAGCTTCCAATAGTTTAAAAAATGCTAGTATAGAAACTATTGGTGATCTTGTAAAGATGAAAGCAGAGGATATATTAAAGCTTAATAACTTTGGGAAACGTTCCTTTGAAGAAATAAAAACAAAACTTGAAGAACTAAACTTAACGTTTGGAATGGAAGTTAAGAACGGAGTAAAGAAATGATAAAGACTTATAATGGGAGCAAATTAGGAGTAACAAGTGCGCATAGGAAAGCATTGCTTCGCAACTTGGCTGCTGAATTGTTTCTTCATGAAAAAATAACTACTACGCTTACAAAAGCAAAAGAGCTTGTAAGCTATGCGGAAAAGCTTGTAACTAAAGCTAAAAAGGCTGATTTAAGTGCTATAAGAGCAATAAATGGACAAATACATAATAAAGATGTTGCAAAAAAAGTTTTTGATGTTTTAGTTCCAAGGTACAAAGAAAGACATGGCGGATATACACAAATTTTAAAAGTTGGAACAAGACGCGGTGACAGCGCGCAAGTAGCCATAGTAAAATTAGTTATTTAGTAAAAACTTTGTCTTTTTTAAATTTTGTTACCGTATAAACTTATTTTATATAATAAAAAGCATAGAGTGTTAATAAGATAGTTAATATATATATAAGTTTAATTTGTATTAGCTTAAGTGCACTCTTGTTTTTTGTTTGTTAATTCTATAAGCTCGAGGGAAATGATAAATGTTTAATTATATTTTTGGTCTATTTTCATACGATATGGGTATAGACCTTGGGACAGCTTCAGTTTTGGTATACATAAAAGGTAAGAACGTTGTTTTAAAAGAACCTTCAGTAGTTGCTATGGATAAAGAAACAAAACGAGTTTTAGCTATTGGTATTGATGCAAAGAAGATGTTAGGTAAAACTCCTGCAAATATTGTTGCTGTAAGGCCTCTTAGAAATGGTGTTATAGCAGATTTTGCAGCTACAGAAAAAATGATTAGATATTTTATAAAAAAAGTGCATAATAAGAGAGCTTTTCTTCATCCAAGAGTAGTTATAGGTGTACCTTCTGGGATAACAGAAGTTGAAAGAAGAGCTGTGAGGGAGTCTGCAGAGCAAGCAGGAGCAAGAGAGGTATATCTTATAGATGAACCTATGGCAGCAGCAATTGGGGCGGGAATTCCTATTCAAGATCCTGAAGGCACTATGATAGTAGATATTGGTGGAGGCACAACGGAAGTTGCTGTTATTTCTTTAGGTGGTATGGTAGTAGCAAAATCTTTAGATGTTGCCGGCGATAAAATGGATGAAGCAATTGTTCAATATTTTAGACGCAAATATAATCTTGCAATTGGAGAAAATTCTGCAGAATCAGTAAAAATGCAGATAGGTTCAGTTTTTCCTTTGGATCAAGAAATAACCATGGATGTAAAGGGGAGAGATTTATTAACAGGCCTTCCTAAAACTGTAACAATGTCGTCTGAAGAAGTTAGAATAGCTTTAGAGGATCCAATAAGAAAAATCGTAGAAGTAGTAAAAAGTGTTTTAGAAGAAACTCCTGCAGAGCTTTCTGCAGATATTGTAGATAAGGGCATAATACTCAGTGGTGGTGGCTCTTTGGTAAAAGGATTACCTGAGTTGTTATCTCAAGAGACGGAACTTCCTGTAAATCGGGCAGACGACCCTGTTACTTGTGTAGTCAGGGGAACAGGTGCGTATTTAGAAGAGCTTGATAATATAAAAAAATCTAAGAAAAAAAATATATAAAATTTTTAGACTTTTATAAATGAAATGAGTCTATATAAAAAATCAAGATATGAAAATATTGTTTTTATAGTATTAATACTAATATGCTTTATTTTTATGTGTGGTAGATTTTTTGTTAGTATAAACTGTATAAAACACTTCATTTATTACATAGCCTATCCTAACTTAAGTGCAGCTGATAATATTTTAAAATTTTCTGGTAACTTTGCCAATAATATTGAGTCTTTAATTTCTCTACATCAAGACAATATATCTTACAAACAAAAGAATCAAGAATTAACAGACAAACTTCGCAATTATGAATTAATAAATCATGAATATGAGAGCTTGTTAAAACTCTTCAAATTAGACAAAGTTGATAATACTAAATCTGTCTATGCTAGAATTGTGGTAAGAGAGCCTAGCTTGTGGTATCAAAGTTTTATAATAGATAAAGGTTCAGATGATGGTCTTTATAATGAACTTCCTGTTGCTGTTTTTAATAAGACAAAAAATGCTTTGTATGCAATGGGGACTATAGTTGAAACTTATAAAAATTCATCTAAAGTTGCTTTAATAACAAACTCAGAATCTATTTTGCCTGTAGAAATTAAAAACAAAGGTATAAATTGTTTGGTTGAAGGCTTCGATTCGTGTTTAGTCAAAGTAACTTATATTCCTCTAAATGTTGATGTTAAGCCCGGAGATGAGCTTGTTGTTAGTAATTTAAGTTCAATTTTTAATTACGGTATTCCTGTGGGTGTTATTAGAGGTATTGTTCAAGAACCGTACATGGATTTTCAGACTGCCACTGCAGAAGTTTTTTTTGATATGGTTTCTTCAAATATAGCAATTGTTTTAGTGCCTTCGGAGCAAAAACAATGAGAAAATTAATACTTTACTTTCTTATATACATAATTTTTTGTTTGATACAGTTTTTCTTTAGCCAATACTTAAATAGTTTTAGAATTTTCCCGAATTTTATTTTAGTTTGTGTTGTTTGTATAGGTTTTATAAAAGGATCTTTTAATGCGCAACTTGTTGGTTTTTTGTTTGGTCTTACTTGGGATATTTTTTCCACAGATGTTTTTGCAACAAGGGCGCTGCTATTTACAATATTAGGTTACTTATCAGGAAAATTAAATAGAAAGTTTGACATTATCAATACTTTTTTTCAGTGTGTTATTGTTTTTCTTGCAAATATAGTTTATGATTTAGGCTTATATCTTATTAATTGCATTATAATTCAAGATTTCAAAGATACTCTTACATTTAAAAATATTTCAAATATTTTTACTACAACAATTGTAACCCCTTTTGTTTTTTATGTTTTGCGGCGCGTCTTAAAAGGAATATAGATGGTATGGCAAAAGAAAGATAAGTTTTCATATGAAATTTTTCTTGCTAAACACAAGGTAATCCTTGTGTTTTTTATGTTTCTGTTCCTGTCTCTGTCATTACGTCTTTTTTATTTGCAAATTATAAATGGTAGTAAATATAAAAATATTTCAGAATATCAAAAAATTCATAATACTAAAGAATGTGCCAAGAGAGGTATTATATATTCAGCTGATGGGCAAATACTTGCAGAAAGTAAAAATTCCTATGCTGTATTGTATTATCCTTGTCCAGGAAATCAAAAGCCTTCAGAACAAATTTTATTGGAATTGAGTAAAATTTTGCAAAAAGAAATTAAACCTTCCAATAGTCTTTTTTCTAAATATGGAAGAAAAGTTATGGTTCTTGTAGAAAATTTAACTCTTAATGAGGTATTTAAAATTCAAGAGAAGAAGTTTAAACTAAAGGGAATTACTATAACAAAAGCCTCTAAACGTTTGTATCATTTTTCTAAAGAAACTAGCCATGTTATAGGTTATATAAGCCAAATACAAGCAAATGAAATGAAACATTTATCTGGAGCAGGTTATAAGTTAGGCGACTATATCGGTAGAGGTGGCATAGAACAGTATTATGATGAATATCTTCAAGGGAAAGATGGTGGTTGGCAAATAGAAGTAAACTCTAAAGGTGATAAAGTAAGGATGATAAAATATGTTCCACCTGAGACTGGTAATAGTATTTATTCTACTATAGATTTGAAACTTCAATATTGTGCATATAATGCTTTAAAAAATAGTGATACAGGTAAAGGTGCTGTTGTTGTTTTGGACGTAAAAAGTGGGAATGTAAAAGCTTTAGTTTCATGTCCTGGCTTTGACTCAAACAAAGTATTAAATAACAGAATCTGTGAGTATATAAAAGATGGTAAGTTGCCACTGTTTAATAGAGCACTGCAAGCTTTATACCCACCAGGCTCCACGTTTAAATTTGTTACTTTTGCAGCTGCAATGGATTTGTTAGATATTAATCCTTATGAGACTATAGATTGTAAAGGCAAATTTGAGTTAGGTGATAGAATATATGTCTGTTATCATAAAACTGCTCACGGCAGATTGAATTTAATTTCAGCAATGGCAGTTTCGTGTAATGTTTATTTTTATAATTTAGGTTTAAAATTAGGTATAAGAAACTTAGAAGTGTATACTAGAAAATTTTTGTTTGGACAAAAGACAGGGATAGATTTGCCAAACGAAAAACAAGGTTTTATACCAACCCCGGAATGGAAAAAATCAAAATTTAAAGTTCCTTGGTTGCAAGGTGACACATTAATTTTTACAATAGGACAGGGTGCTATTTGCGTAACACCTCTACAAATGGCACACATTATGGCTACTATTGCAAAAAGAGGATTTATTTGTAAACCTTATGTAGTTGATAAGATTGTAGATTTAAACGGTAACGAAATTTACAAACATGAAAATTCTCAAATTAAAGATCGTATAGAACTTTCTAATAGGACTTGGGAATTTTTACATAAATCTCTTTTAGAAGTTGTTGAAAATGGAACAGCAAGAAGATGCAAAATCCCAGGTATAAAAATATCTGGCAAAACAGGTACTGCGCAAAATCCACACAAAAAGGATCATTCTTGGTTTATTTCATACGCTCCATCAGATAATCCAGAAATTGCAGTAGCAGTTATTGTTGAACATGGTGGCAGTGGAGGATTAAACGCTGTGCCGATAGCAAAAAGAATATACGAGACTTATTTTGGAATTAGTGCAAGTCCAGTTTTAGATTAATAAAAGCAGCCCTCTTTAAAGCGTATAATTGCTATAAATCTTTTGACAAAGCAAGGCAAAAAGCAAGGTTTATATCGTATGTTTTACCTTGCAGAAGCGCCAAAAATAGCACTGTAAGGTTTAGACAGGACCAAATATAAATAGGAATAAGAAAATGGTTCAAGAAAAAAATCTTTTAGAGCGTTTAATTTCTAGTATAGATGTATGGCTTGTTCTTGCTGTTTTTATGCTGATTTCTATAAGTTTTTTCGCTATATACTCTGCAAGTTTTGCTTATGGCTTATCATTTAGATACATTTTTGTGCAAGCTGTTGCTGTCGGCATCGGTCTAGTGTGTTTTTTGTTTCTCACAAGTTTTAATTATCAATATTATAAACATTTTAGTAAAGTTGTTTATATTTTATCTTTAATGCTTTTGGCAGCTGTTCTTGTGTTTGGTTCTTTTAAAAGAGGCACAAAAGGATGGTTTGATTTTGGTTTTATTTCTTTTCAACCAGTAGAAATTACAAAAATAATGTTTGTTTTAGTGTTATCTGCATTTTTAGATATTAGGGTAAAAATGTCAAAAACACTTCCTTTTTTGATTAGTGTATTTGCGATACTTATGGGACATTTAATTCTTATAATGATGCAACCAGATTTTTCTTCTACGCTTTCATATTTTCCTGTAACTCTAGTTTTACTTTTTGTTGTAGGAGCAAATCCTTTTTATCTTTTTTGCATAGTTGTTTTTGGAGGTTTAGTTGTAGGAATTCCTCTTTTAGACACATTTGTAAATTTACAACTTAAATTTATACAAGATGGAACATTTTTTGCTAAGCTAGCCATATTTTTAAAGAATGATAAAAATGTTATATGTATAATTTTTTCAATTTTAGTTTTTATTATAGGGATTTGGCGTTTTTTATGGAAGTTAAAAATTGAAATTCCTATTGTATATCCGGTTATTCTATGCTTAGCTATATCGTTAGGATCTTTAGCATCTATTCCTGTAGAAAAATCACTAAAAGATTATCAAAGAAAAAGATTAATAGTTTTTTTAAATCCAAATGTAGACCCTAAAGGAGCAGGGTATAATATAATACAATCTAAAATAGCTATAGGTTCAGGAAAGATTTTAGGTAAAGGTTTTAAAAAAGGCACCCAAACTCAACTTGGCTTTCTGCCAGAGCAACACACAGATTTTATATTTTCTGTTATAGGTGAAGAAGGTGGCTGGTTAGTATCTCAAGCCACGATCATAATTTATTTTATCTTTATTTGGCGAGCTTTGGTGATAGCTAAAGAGTCTAGGGATAGATACGGGTCTTTGATTGCTATTGGAATTGCTACTATGTTTGCCTTTTATGTTGTTATAAACATAGGTATGGTTATGGGCATGATGCCTGTAACAGGAATGCCGTTACCCTTGCTATCTTATGGAGGGTCTTCAATACTTTCTTCTTTATGCGCAATAGGTGTTTTATGTTCTATAAATATGAGAAGGTATATGTATTATTAAACTAATTTTGCCTTTTCTAAAAATGAAGTTATTCTCTAGACAAATGCATATTAATTTACATAGAACCTGACTTGACCAGTAAAAGCTGAAAAGAAAGGAATTATTCATAAAAAAGAAAGATAAGGGGAACCTTAAAATTGATTTGTTTAAATTTGTATATAAATTTACAAATTAAAATATTTGCAAAAAAGAAAAAAAAGATATAAAATTTGCCCCATGAAGTTACAATATAATAAGGAGATATAATATGAGAAAGATTTCGTTTTTAGCAGCATTGTCGTTGTTTTTGAGTTTTGGTTTGGTATCTTGTTCAAGCAATAAAGGAGAACAAGCTCAGGAACCATCTCAAGAAGCAGTTGAAGAACAAGTTGTAGAAGTAGAGACAAGCACTTCTCAGGCAGCAGGGACAGCGACAGAAACATCAAATGTTCAATCTGCAGAATAAAAATTTTAAATCATTGTTTAAAGAAGGCCACTTAAAAAATAAAAGCGGCCTTCTTTTTGTTTGACAAAAATATATAGTTATTATAGAATAATACACTAATTCAGGCATTATATAAAGAAGCCGTCCCGGCTCACCTTCACCAAGCTAATGTTTCAAAGGGAAAAGGTTGAATAATATTTAGTTTACATTTTACGGGGCGGATAATATCTTGCCCTGATTTTTTTATCAAAACTGTCTGTAGTTCGGGTTTTTAGAAAGTTCTAAATATACTACAAAGAGACAAGAGGGGGAATCGTCGAAAACAAAAAATTTCGTATAAACCAATTTATTAGAGTCCCAGAAGTAAGACTCATTGACTCTGATGGAACCATGTTAGGAATAGTTAAAACAGTTGAGGCTTTGTCCAAGGCTCAATCTTTAGATCTAGATCTTGTTGAGATTTCTCCGCAGGCAAGTCCGCCTGTGTGCAAAATAGTTAATTTTTCTAAATTTAAGTATGATATGGAAAAAAAAGATAAAGAAGCAAAAAAGAGACAAAAAATTTCTCAAATAAAAGAAGTTAGAATAAGACCTCATATAGGGGAACATGACCTAGAAGTAAAGATTAAACATGCCAGAAGTTTTGTAGAGGATGGAAATAAGGTCCAAATTACAGCAATGTTTTCTGGTAGAGAAATGCAGCATAAAGATTTAGGTATTAAAGTGATGAATAAAATCAAAGAATCTTTGTTTGATATAGCAGAAGCAGAAGGTAGAACTTCTTCTATGGGTACAAGAATATTTTTGACACTGGGCCCAAAGAAGAAAGTAAAGTAAAGTAAAGTAAAGTAAAGTAAAGTAAAGTAAAGACTAAAATAATATTATTAGTTTTTAACAGTTATAGAATAGCTGTTTAAAGCAATGGAGAAAGTAATGCCTAAAATGAAGACGCATAGCGGCGCAAAAAAACGTTTTAAAATTATAGGGAAAGGTAAAGCCAAGTATAAAAAACCTGGCCAGAGACATCTTTTAACAGGCGACTCTGGAAACCAAAACAGAAAATCAAGAAAAGCTGTGCTCGTATCAGAATCAGATATGAAGATTATAAAAAAGGTTATGCCTTATAATTTTTGATAGTATTCCTACACAATCCAAGGAGATTTTAAATGCGTACTAAAAGTGCTGTATATACAAGACAAAAAAAGAAAAAAATATTTAGATTAGCAAAAGGTTCTTATGCTACAAAGAAAAACCGTTGGAGAATGGCTATTCAACAAGTAGAAAGATCTCTTGCATATGCTTATGTAGGAAGAAAAGACAATAAAGCTAATTTCGGAACGCTTTGGATAGTTCGTTTAAATGCTGCAGTAAGACAAGAAGGTATGTCTTATAATAGGTTTATGTCAGGTCTTAAAAAGGCTAATGTAGCTTTAGATAGAAAAGTACTTGCAGAAATAGCAGTAAATGACAGTCCTACATTTAAAAAACTAGTAGAAATTGCAAAGTCAGCATAGTATAAATAATGAAGTATTCTCCAGCAAAAACATTGATACTGTTTTTTATTGGACTTATAGCAGTAGGCATGGTTCTTTTATCTTTACCTGCTACCTCTAATTCTGTGGTGGGACACTCTTTTTTTAATAATTTATTTACTTGTGTTTCTGCTGTTTGTGTTACAGGTCTTTCAATTGTAAATATTGGAGAATATTACTCTAAATTCGGGCAGATAATTATATTGCTTTTAGTACAAATTAGTGGAATGGGCTATATGTTTGTCTCCACTGTTTTAACTTTGTTGTTAGGCAAGATTGCATTGAAAGATAGACGGATAATGCAAGAAATGTTTGAAGTTTCTTCTTTTAACGGCCTAAAGAAGCTTTTATTAAAGGCTGTGCTTTTTGTTTTGGGGATAGAATTTATAGGAGCTGTATCTTTAACAGTAGTTTTTTTAAGAGATTTCTCTTTTTTAAAGTCAGTATACCTAGGAATATTTTATTCAGTAATGGCTTTTTGTAATGCAGGATTTAGTGTTTTTAACAATAGTATGACATCTTTTTCGCAAAATCCTATAGTACTCTATATTATTTCTATTCTTATACTACTTGGGGGGCTAGGCTTTTTTGTTATAGTAGATATTTATGATTATTATAAAGAAAAGAGATTGCATTTATCTATACATACAAAAGTTGTACTTTTTATGTCTTTAATTATTACTGTTTGTGCTTTTATTGTATTTTTGTTTTCAAAGGCAGCAGGCGGACACGGAATTTTTTATTTAATCAACAATTCTTTTTTTGAAGCAATCAGTTCTAGAACGGCTGGATTTTGCAGCGTGCCAGTAAACTTATTTAACGAGTTTACAGAGTCTGTTATAATACTGCTCATGTCTATAGGTGCAGCTCCTGGCAGTACCGCCGGTGGTGTAAAGGTTACTACACTTGCTCTCGTATTTATATTTGTAAAAAGTGTTCTTGTTGGTGATGAAGACTATGTTTTATTTAAAAGGAGTATTCCTTTTGACTTAATAAAAAAGGCATTGGTAATTTTTATTATATTTTTTGCTTTAATATTTTTGTTTTCTGCAGTTGTTATTTTACATGAAGATAATTTAAGACCAATTGCTGTTGTTTTTGAGGTAGTTTCAGCGTTAGCTACAGTCGGTATGTCTTTGGGTATTACAGAAGAGTTGTCGTTAGCAAGTAAAATTTATATTATTATTGCTATGCTTGTAGGCAGGATAGGCATACTTACGTTATTTATACTCATGTTAGAACCTGGTTGTAAAAAGAAAAATGTAAAGTATCCAGAGGGAAGGATTTTAGTTGGATAAAGAGGTCCTGATGAAAAGTAAGCAATTTGCCGTTATTGGGCTAGGTACTTTTGGATATAATGTTGCAATAGATCTTGCAAACAAGGGTATTCAAGTTTTAGCTATTGATATTAATATAGAGATAGTTAACAGAATAAGTCAATTGGTCACACAAGCTTTAGTTGTAGATGCAACAGATGAAAAGGCCATGTTAGAAGCAGGTGTTGCAGATTGTGACAGTGTAGTAATATCTATAGGGGAAAGTATAGAAACAAGCATTTTAGCGACATTAATAGTTAAAGAACTTGGGATTAAGAATGTTATTGTTAAGTCTGCAAGTAACTGGCATTCAAAGGTTGCTGTAAAACTTGGAGCAAGTACTGTTGTCTATCCAGAACTTGAAATGGCAAAAAAACTTGTAGAAAGCATAGTAACGCCAAATATTTTAGAACAAATAAAGCTTTCTAAAGATTATAATTTGGCTGAGTTGGTAGCTCCAAAATCTATGTGTGGCAAAACTATAAAAGATTCAAATATAAGAACCAATTACGGTATAAATATTATTGCTATACGAAAGAGAGTGCCCATAATTAACGATGATGGTCAAAGTGATATAAAAGAGGAAGTTAATATGGTACCTGGGCCCTCTGACGAAATCAATCAAAACGATGTTTTATTTGTTGTTGGATCAGAAAAATCTTTAGCAAAAATAAAAAAGGAGGGGGCTCTCTAAAAACTATAAGGATGTGTGCTAGCTTTTTTACAGAGACCCGTATAATGGATGAACACAGAAAATTTAAAGACAAATCTTCCTTTGGAAGCAACTTATATGGAACTTGGTAAATTTTATTTTTTAAACAATAAGTATGATGAAGCAGTTTCGGAATTTAAAAAGGTTTTAGAAATAAATCCTGCAAATGCAGAAGCCTATTATAATATAGGACTTATTAAAGAAAGTTCTAATTTAATAGATGATGCAAAAGAGATGTACTCAAAAGCTTTATCAATTAATTCTGAGTACAAGATAGTAAAAGATAGGCTCGATAAACTTATTGGCATAGAAAATAAGAGTTAAAGACTCTCTCTAAAACCCTTACTGTGCCTTTTTCGCCACTGTTGCGTTAAAAACTTGTGCTTATGCACGATAGTTCTGCATTTTTGCCATGCATTACCAAAAATTCACAAGAATTATACGCAAGTTTTTAGAGAAATCCTTAAAATGAGGTTTGTAGATGAACAATATTGAATCAATTATTAAAGAAGCTATTTTACAAATAAAAGAAGCGGATTTAAAAGCTATTGAAAGTATAAAAGTTAAATATTCAGGCAAAAGTGGAGTTTTAACTCAAATTTTAAAATCTTTATCTAATTGTTCTGTTGATGATAAAAAAAGAATAGGACAAGAAGCTAATAAAGCAAAAAATATTATAGAAACTGAAATAGAACTAAGAAAAGAAGCATTAAAAAAAGAAATATTAGAAGAAAAAATGCAAAAAGAAAAGCTCGATTATTCAAACAAATTTTATTTCCCTTTTACTAAAGGCAGTTTTCATCCTATAATACAAACGATACAAGATATTAGTTCTGTTTTTAAATCGCTTGGTTTTTCTATAGCGCAAGGGCCTGAAATAGAAACAAATTGGTACAACTTTGAAGCTTTAAACATCCCTCAGAATCATCCTGCAAGAGATGTCCAAGATACTTTCTATCTTGTCGGCATGAAAGAACTTCTTAGGACGCATACTTCTCCAGGCCAAATTCATGTTATGGAAACCCAAAAACCACCTATAAGAGTAATTGTTCCAGGTAAAGTTTATAGGAATGAAGCTTCAGATGCAACACATTCGGCAACTTTTCACCAAGTTGAAGGTCTATCTGTAGACGAAAATATAACTTTTGTTGACTTAAAAGCAGTTTTGTCAGACTTTACACACGAATTTTTTGGCACAGATGTAGACATACGTTTTAGGCCGTCGTATTTTCAATTTACAGAACCGTCAGCTGAAGTTGACATGCAATGTATTTTTTGTAAAGGTAAAGGTTGCAGGATATGTAAAAATTCTGGTTGGATAGAGCTGTTAGGTTGTGGGATGGTACATCCGAATGTTTTAAAAGCTGTTAATTATGATAGTGAAAAATATACAGGGTACGCTTTTGGAATTGGTGTTGAAAGAATAGCTATGTTTAAGTATGGTATAGATGACATACGTTTATTTTATGAAAATGATTTAAGATTTTTAAAGCAATTTTAATATATATTTTTTGGAGTTTTATATGCTAGATTTAAATAATAAAGTTGCTCTTATAACGGGAGTGAATAATCCTCAGGGAATAGGAGCCAGCACTGCAAATAGTTTAGCAAAAGCAGGTGCAAAAGTTGTTTGTGTTTATAAGAAGTTGAAATTCCATTTTAATGAAAATGAAACTAGAGAGAATGGTTTTAATAAATATCATAAGGCTTTATCATGTGATGCAGCTGAAGTTGAAGAGCAAATAAAGCAATTTACTAATAATTACTTGATTATTGAAAGAGACAGTGTAGAAAAAGATAATATAACTGATATATTTAACATTATAGAGCAACGTTTTGGCAATGTTGAAATTTTTGTAAACAATGCAGCCATGTGTAGTGAAAATGACACAATATTTTATCCATTAATGACAAGACGATAGATGAAATAGTTAATGTTAACGTAAAAGCAGTCTTTCTTATGACGCAAGAGTTTGTAAAAAGAAGTAATGGTTACGGAAGAGTTATAAATTTAAGTACAGATTCAGCGCAAATTTTTGCTGGCCAAATTGCTTATGGAGCAAGTAAATCTGCTGTAGAAGCATTGAAATGGAGGTTGGCAAATTAGGTATAACAGTTAATACAGTTGCGCCAGGGCCAACTCAAACAGGATGGATAGATAAAGATCTTGAAAAGTCCGTTTTGCCTTTAATTCCAACAGGTAAACTTATACAACTACAAGACATAGGAGACGTCATTTTGTTTTTAGCGTCACAGCAAGGCGCGCAAGTTACAGGTCAAGTTATAAAAGTTTCTGGTGGCCATGCTCTTTAAAAGGGATAAAAAATGAAAGTATCATATAATTTACTTAAAAGTTTTGTAAGTTTTGATTTAGAACCTATGGAATTTGCTTGGGCACTCACTTCTATAGGAATAGAAACATCTGTTATTTCAAATACATGTAACTGGCCAAATGTGGTTACTGCCAAAATTTTAGATATAAACAAGCATCCTCAAGCTGATAAACTTTCTTTGTGTAAAGTAAGTGACGGCACAAAAGAGTATACTATAGTGTGTGGAGCAAAAAATATATCTGTAGGGCAAGTTGTCCCTCTTGCAAAAGTAGGAGCAGTACTGCCTAATAATTTCCAGATAAAAAAATCTAAAATTAGAGGCATAGAGTCTGAAGGAATGCTATGCTCCAAAAAAAAACTTGGGATTAGCAAAGAATCAGAAGGTATTTACATTCTTGATGATAAAACAAAAATAGGTAGTACTTTAGAAAGCGTTTTAGGTGATTCAGACTCTATTTTTGATATAGAGATAACTCCAAACCGCGGAGATGTTTTAAGTCATCTTGGAGTGGCAAGAGAAATTGGTGCAAAACTTAAAAAGATTGTTACAATCCCTAAAATAAAGACTTTTAATGTTTCAGGCTTAAATTGTGTCCAAGTAAAGTCTAACTTATGTTTGCGTTATATAGGAGGTGTAATTTCTGATATTAAAGTTGGAGAGTCCCCTAAGTGGATTAAAGATATTTTAGAAAAAAGTGGTATTAGGTCAATTAACAATATTGTTGATATAACAAATTATGTTATGCTAGAGTTAGGGCAACCTCTACACGCTTTTGATTTAGAAAAGTTATCTTCTAAAAATATTGTTGTAAGAGCTGCAAACGAGTCTGAAAAAATTACAGCTTTAGATGGCAAAGAGTATAGTCTTTCTTCTGATATGCTTGTTATAGCAGACGATAAACAACCTGTTGCAATTGCTGGTGTAATGGGAGGTCAATATTCTGGAATTGACGTAAGTACACAGACAGTATTTTTAGAAAGTGCTATTTTTGACAGTGTATCTATAAGAAAGACTTCAAGGAAATTAAATTTATCTAGTGATTCCTCTTATCGGTTTGAAAGAGGTTTAAGTTGGGACATAGCCGAAACAGCTTTTTGGAGAGCTGTAAATCTTATATCTGATATTGCTGGCGGCAAAATTGAAGCACGAGAGGATCTTCAAAATGTTAAACGCGAAAAAACGAGTATAGCTTTAAGAATTAATAGGGTTTTTAAAGTTTTAGGCTACAAAATAAATGAAGATGAAATAATAGAAATTTTAAGATACTTAGGCATAGATTTAGAGTCAAAAGGAGAGATTATATTTTGCACGGTTCCATCGTGGCGTAACGATATAAAAGAAGAAGTAGACCTTGTTGAAGAAATTGTAAGAATTAAAGGCTACGATACTATTCCTTTACAAAGGAAACAGGCAACTTATTCGTCAACTTTAAACGAATCTTTTATTGGTAAGACTGTAGAAAATTTTAGAGTTAAATTAAACGGACTTGGGTTTAACGAAGCTTTAAATTGTAGTTTTTGCGAAATTAAGGAACTAGAAAAGTTTGGTTTACAATACTCATATAAAATCATGAATCCTGTATCTAAAGAAAACGAAGTTCTAAGGCCGTCTTTACTTCCAGGACTTTATAAAAATTTGATGTTAAATATTAGCCAATGTGCAGAATCAGTTACTTTATTTGAATTTGGGAAAGTTTTTAATGAATTAGGTGAGAAAAAAAACTTTTCATTAATTGCTTATGGCAGAGTGTGGCAAGAATGGTGGAAATGGGAAGAGCAAAAAATCAGTCCAAAATATGATTTCTATTTTGGAGGCGGTGTAATAAAAAATATTTTATCAGAAGATTTTGTGATTGTTCAAAATTTAACTCCTGCAAAATATTATCATATAGGCAAAACAGCAAGCATAATATACAGAGGTCAAGTTATTGGCCAGTTTGGTATTTTAAGTCCATCTATAAATGAAGATCTAAAAGACGAAATTTTTTACTGTCAAATGGATATAGATACTATAGAAAAAGATAAAAATTCAAAAGTTATACGATATAAAAGTTTCTCAAAACTTCCTTTAGTAAGGAGAGATATTTCTGTAATTGCAGATAAAAGATTACCTTTTAATGAAATAGAAAGTATTATAAAAGGTGTTATGAAATCTAACGGCATTTTAAGAAACTACTCTTTGTTTTCTGTTTATACAGATGAAACAAAAATCGGCAAGGGTAAAATAAGTTATTCACTTAGGTTATTATATAGAGACGATAACAAAACTTTAACGGATGCAGAAGTTAATAAAGACATGATACATCTTTTAGAAAAATTAGATAAAAACCTGCAAGTCAAACTTAGGGACTAAACTTACATCAAAAAAACAATCCCGTGAATTCAGCTATTCACGGGATTGTTTTTTTGAAACCTGACTTGACCTTTTGGGTTCCCCCCCCCCCCCCTTCCTCCTTTTTTTCGTTAAAGCGGTCAAGTCAGGTTAGAAGAAAGTGTTCCTGATGCTCTAGAATGCCTATCGACAAAATGTGCACGTCCAGAAGCAGAAGTATTTGCAGAAGCATTGGGTTTTCTGAAAGTAGCACTACTTAGCCTGAGGCTGGCTTGAGTTTTGTGCGCTTGTAGCTATAGGCGCGCAAAATGTGGCTGTACAAAAAACAAAAAAGATGAAAGAGTCCAAACAGGGTTGTAGATAAGTCATACCAATCTCCTTTTTGAATGTTTTTTTGCCGTTAATAGTCACAAACGGCATAGCCAAAATATTGAAATAAAAATATTTATGGAATTTTGTTTGATGTTTTGATACGAAATAGTTAAAAATTGATTTAATAGAGAAGAGAGGAATCTCTTAAACAGCAAGGAAAATCTTGTAACATAGACAGCTCCTTATAAAAAGCTACAATTGAATTGTATATAAAAAGAAATGATTTCACAGGGGCTCTCTATACCCCTCCCTCAGGAACCCTTATACGGACTTGACCTTGCGGAGATAATGCGCTAAAATCTCCGCATAAAATGCGGAGATAAAATGTATATCTATCAAAATCCAAAATGGCCAAATTTTATATGGAATAAAGAACTAATTGCCAAATTGCTTGTTAAAGTTAAATCGAGGCAAGCATACCTCTTAGGCAAAATGGATTCTTTGGGATTTGATATTAAAGAAAAAGCTTTTCTTAATACCATAACAGAAGATATTATAAAATCAAATGAAATAGAGGGGGAATTTTTAAATACGCAACAGGTCCGTTCATCAATAGCTAGAAAACTTGGAATAAAGATTGAATCTAACATCAATATTGATCGCAATGTTGAAGGTGTTGTTGAAATGACGCTAGACGCAATGCAAAACTATAATAAACCTATTACAGAAAATCGTTTATTTGGTTGGCAGTCCTCAATGTTCCCCGGAGGGTTTAGTGGTTTATATAAAATTAAAACTGGGTCATATAGAGATGATAACAAAGGTCCTATGCAAGTAGTATCCGGTGCAGTGGGCAGACAAAAAGTTCATTATCAAGCGCCTTGTGCAAATGTTTTAAAGAAGGAAATGAGAAATTTAATTGTATATATAAATAACAAAAGAGAGGGTATAGATTTAATCTTAAAGTCTGCAATTGCTCATTTGTGGTTTGTTTCTATACATCCATTTGAAGATGGCAATGGTAGAATCGCAAGAACTTTAAGCGATATGTTGCTTGCAAGAAGCCAAAATTCTTCAGAAAGATTTTATTCTATGTCGTCCCAAATAAAAAAAGCAAGAAAATCATATTATAAAGTATTAGAAATTACGCAAAAATCATCATTAGATATTACGGTTTGGATTCAATGGTTTTTAGAAAATTTAATTTTGGCTATAGACTCTTCGCAAATTTTGTTGAAATCTGTTTTAGAAAAAACTGAGTTTTGGAAGAGGCATAAGGCTCAATTACTAAATGAGCGTCAAATAAAAATGCTTAATAAAATGTTTGATGATTTTAAAGGAGATCTTACAACGTCAAAATGGGCAAAAATAACAAAATCATCTCAAGATACTGCAACAAGGGATATAGCAGGTTTGATAAGAAAAGGAATATTAGTTAAAAAAGGTTCTGCCCGCTCAACTCACTATGTAATACAGGATTTTTGTGATTTTAAAGAAACTCTATAAATCTAAACTAAAACTTACATAAACAAAAACAATCCCGTGAATAGATTGAGTTCACATGATTGCTTTTGTTTTTGAAATAGTATTATTTAGTAGTAAGAAAGAGTTGTCCTATGAGGATTCGAACTTAAATCGTTTATATAGTGTCCAGGTTAATATTTTATAAATAGTATAATATTTATTAAAAGGAATAAAAAGAAAAGTAATTGTGAAAGAGTAAGAAGTTGTCTAAAAAAGATAAAAAAAGGTTAAAATAAAGTAAAAAGAATAAATAAATTAAGTATAATAAGAAGAAAAGAAGTATTATTAAATTAGTTATATATTTGAAGAAAAGATAGTTTTAATATTGTTGAAGTTGTAATTAGGGTAAGATATGAAAAGGGTAAAAGTACTTATTTTAAGAACAGCGGGCACAAATTGTGATTTAGAAACTCAAAGTGCATTTGAACTTTGTGGGGCAGCTGTTGAGCGGCTTCATATAAACTTTTTAACAAATAATAAAGATAAGATTTTAAATTACGATATTTTAGCTTTTCCAGGAGGCTTTTCGTATGGGGATGACATAGCCTCTGGGAAAATACTTGCTAATGAGGTTAAAAATAAGCTTGGAGATCAAGTTAAAAAATTTGCTTTAAGTGAGAGACCAATTATTGGTATATGTAATGGGTTTCAAGTCTTAGCTAAAATGGGTCTTCTCCCAGAACCTAAACTTTTTGAGCAAGTATCTACACTTTTTTATAATGATTCAGATAAATTTGAATGTCGTTGGGTTTATTTAAAAATGGAAGAAAAATCAAATTGTATTTGGACAAAAAACATTGCATCAATTATAAGCTTGCCTATAGCGCACGGCGAGGGGAAGTTTATTCCCAAAGATAAAAAACTTCTTGAAATATTGAATAAAAATAATCAAGTTGTGTTTAGATACTCTACAAAAGATGGCAAAGAGGCAAGTTATCCATTATGTCCAAATGGTTCAATTGAAAATATAGCTGGAATCTGCAATAAAAAAGGCAATGTTTTTGGTCTTATGCCTCATCCTGAAAGATATGTTTTATCATTACAACATCCTTGTAGAGAAGGACTTGATGGTGAATACGGTTGGGGAAAAATTATTTTCCAAAATGCAGTTAATGCTGTAAAATCATAATGAAGATGGCATTGATATTAGGTAAACTCAGTGTTCAGTAATAAATAGGCAGTAAAAAAAGAGAGGTTGTATTATTAAATGATACATTAAAATTGTTTAATAAAAGGGAATTTTAACGATGAATTATATAAGTTTAATTGAAAAGTACAGAAAATATTTACCGATAAATGAAAAGACCCCAATTGTGTCTCTTTGTGAAGGGAACACACCGTTAATACAGGCAAAAAATTTGGCTAAAGAAATTGGATTTAAAGGTCAAATATATTTTAAGTTTGAAGGTCTAAATCCAACAGGGTCTTTTAAAGATAGAGGCATGACGATGGCTGTGTCTAAAGCTGTTGAAAGTGGCAGTAAGGCAATTATTTGTGCTTCTACTGGTAACACTTCTGCTTCTGCTTCTGCATATGCAGCAAGGGCCGGCATAAAATGTGTAGTGTTAATTCCTGAGGGAAAAATTGCTTTGGGCAAACTTTCTCAGGCTCTTATGCATGGCGCTGAAGTTTTGGAAATAGATGGAAACTTTGATAAAGCTCTAAACATTGTAAAAGAGTTAAGTACTAAATACCCTATTACTCTAGTTAATTCAGTAAACCCTTTTAGGATAGAAGGCCAGAAAACAGCTTCTTATGAAATATGTGAAAGTTTAGATAAAGCCCCAGAATACCAATTCATGCCTGTAGGCAATGCAGGCAATATTACAGCTTACTGGAAAGGTTACAAAGAGTTAAATAATGAGAATCCTAAAAAGTATGGCCTCCCTAAAATGATGGGGTTTCAAGCTGCAGGAGCAGCTCCAATAGTGGAAGGGCGTCCTGTTTTACAACCAGAAACAGTAGCTACTGCTATAAGGATAGGTAATCCTGCTTCTTGGAAAACTGCAGAATTTGCTCGCGACGAATCTAAAGGGGTTATAGATAAAGTTACCGATGAAGAAATTCTGTTTGCTTATAGGCTTGTAGCTAAAAGAGAAGGTGTTTTTTGTGAGCCAGCTTCAGCAGCACCTATAGCTGGTCTTATAAAATATGTAAAGAAGGGATACTTTAAAGATGTGCAAAATTTACAAGTAGTATGCATACTTACAGGGCATGGTTTAAAAGATCCTGGTAATGCGATTGTTAATACCCAAAAGCCCAAAAAAGTTAAGTCAGACATAAATGAAGTCGTAAAGGCTATAGGGTTTTAATTTTGTGAAAATTGAACTTATTTGTACAGGCAGTGAACTCTTAAACGGAACAATAAATACTAATGCTGGTTTTATTGGTTCTAAACTTTGCAGTATAGGTCAGGAGTTATGCTTAATAACAGAGGTCAGTGATAAAAAAGAGGATTTAAAGAAAGTTTTTAACAGCGCTATATCTAGAAGCAACATTATTATTATTACAGGAGGGCTTGGCCCCACATTTGATGATATAACGGTTGAAAGTGTGGCAGAATGTTTAAATATTCCAGTCTATAATGATGAAAGAGTTTTAGAAAATATAAAAAAGTATTTTTTAAAAAGAGGAAAAGTATTTCCTGAAGTTAATAAAAAACAAGCAAATATTATTAAATCTGCCAAAATCTTAGAAAATAGATTTGGTACAGCTCCTGGTCAGATGTTACATTTTGACTTTAAAGATAATGATAAAAGTGTTAGAAAAACTTTGTTCTTGTTGCCTGGTCCTCCTAGAGAAATGCAAGGGATTTTTAACGATAACGTAGAACCATTTTTAAAAAGTTATTCTGTAGGCATAAGAAAATGTGCTTGTATAGGTGTTTTTGGGCTTGCAGAGTCTGAAATTGAAGAACTTATAAAACCTGTTATAGATGGAGCAAGGTTTGGCTATGATAGTGCAGTTGATTTTGGTATTTTAGCTAACGATTCTTTTGTGAAGATTAAATTTTCTGTTTCAGGACGGGACGAGATTTTTATAGATGAAATTATAAATAAATTGAAGTCAGGTTTTTCTAATATTTTAAAAGATAATATTTTTGGTTTTGAAGATGATACTTTAGCGTCTGTAGTCGGGAGATTGCTAATTGCAAAGAAAAAAACTATTTCGCTTGCAGAATCTTGTACAGGAGGAAAAATAGCTTCTGCAATTACTGATATTCCAGGAAGCTCTTTATATTTAAAAAGTGCTATGGTAGTATATTCTAATGAGTCAAAAATAAAGTTGTTAGGTGTAAAAGAAGACACCATCAGTAATTTTGGAGCTGTAAGTGAGCAAACTGCTAAAGAGATGGCAGAGGCAGTTTTAAGACTTTCAAATACAGACTATGCATTATCAGTGACAGGTATTGCAGGCCCTGGAGGGGCTAAGAAAGATAAACCGGTAGGACTTGTATATATTGGACTTTCTAGTAAAAGAAGAACAGAAATTTTTAAGTTTGTTTTTAGTGGTCAAAGAGAACAAATAAGAAGGTATGCTGTAAACACAAGTTTGGATTTGCTTAGGAGACGGTTAACTAAATTAGGGGTTTTAGATAGGTCCTCAGATAGGAATTGAGATGGTTAAAGAAACTTCTTGTGGGGCAATAGTATATAAAATAAAAAGTGCTAGTCCTGTTTTTCTACTTGTAAAATCTGTTAAGGGGAATAGGTGGGGTTTGCCTAAAGGGCACATGGAAAACAGCGAAACAGAAAAAGAAACTGCTATTAGAGAAATTTTTGAAGAAACAGGAATAAAGCAACTTCAATTTGATGACACTTTTAGGCAAGAAGATATTTATATAATAGATAATGAAGAAACAGAGAAATTGGGATACAAAATAGAAAAACATGTAATATATTTTCTTGCTCTTTCAACTGGCCAGGAAGTTGTAGAGTATGATAGAAGTGAAATATCGGAAAGTAAGTGGGTAAATTTTCAAGAAGCAAAGAAATTACTTTTATTTCATAATTCAAAAGAGATTTTAAGTTTAGCCTATAAAAAAATTACAGGAGGTAATTAATATGAGTAATCCGCTTTTAAAAAACAGTGTTTTTGATTCGCCAATAAGAAGTAATGATGTTATGACAGTTTCAGGCACAATAAATAAAAGTATAATTCTTTGGGTGTTGCTTAGCGCCAGTGCGTTTTATTCTTGGACACATCCAGGTATAATTATGCCATTACTTGTACCTTTGTTAATTGCTGGGTTTGTTATAGCTATGATTTCGATTTTTAAAAAAGAGTATGCACCTTTTTTATCTCCGCTATATGCAATATGTGAAGGGTTAATTTTGGGTGCGATATCTTTATCTTTTGAAAAGTCTTATCCAGGTGTTGTTATAAACGCAATTTTATTAACTATGTGCGTATTATTTTGTATGCTTGCAGCTTATAAAACGGGTATGCTTAGGGCTACGCCGAGATTTCAAAAAGTTGTAATATTTTCAACACTTGCTATATGTTTGGTGTATGTTTTAGATTTGCTTTTAAATCTTTTTGGTGCTGGAAGTTTTTCTTATATCCATAATTCTTCAGGGCTTGGTATAATTATAAGTTTGGTTATAGTTGCAGTCGCTTCTTTAAACCTCATTATAGACTTTGATTTAATAGAACAAGGGTCTCAACAAGGGTCTCCTAAATACATGGAGTGGTACAGTGCTTTTGCACTTATGATAACGCTAGTATGGCTTTACCTTGAGATGCTAAGACTTTTAAGCAAACTAAGAGATTGATGTGGCATTAAATAAAACAGTGTTTTTTATGGCAACTTCTGCCGCAAAAACTTTGCCGCAAAGTATTGCAGAGGTTATTTTTGTAGGGAGATCTAATGTCGGTAAAAGTAGTGTTATAAATGCTTTGTGTTTTAGAAAAAATCTTGCAAGAACTTCAAAAACTCCAGGCAGGACAAGAAGTATAAATGTTTATAGTATAGTGATGAAAAAATGGCTTATAGATTTGCCAGGTTATGGTTTTGCAAGAGTAAGCTTTAAAGAAAAAGAACTTTGGAACAAAATGATAGAAGAGTGTATAGTTCAAAGGAAAAGCAAAAAAACAGTTTATGTTATTATAGATGCTTTTGTAGGCCCTACAGAGTTAGATTTTAATATGGTTGATTGGCTAAAAGCTCATAAGATACCATTTAGAATCATTGTTAATAAGTGTGATAAAGTGTTAAATTTAGTGTCTAAAGAGGAAATAAACACTAAAACAAGAGAACTTTTTAAAATAGAGCCAGAAAGCGTATTTATGGTAAGCGCTAAAAAAAGAAGCGGATTTGAAAAATTGCAATTAGATATAACAAAATTTTTAGCTCTAAAGTAAAGGCCCTCTCTAAAGGATAGGTATATGCCTGAACGTCCATGTTGGGATAATTATTTTATAAAACTTGCTTGGCTTGTTGCAGAACGGTCAACATGTGTGCGCCATCATGTTGGAGCTGTTATTGTAAGAGATAAAAGAATTCTTACAACAGGATACAATGGAGCAGCCACTTCTACACAAGATTGTTTAGAAAAAGGTTGTTTAAGGAATGAACTAAAAATCCCCTCAGGGCAAAGGCATGAAATATGCAGAGCAATACACGCTGAACAAAACGCTATTATTCAGGGGGGCTACAATGGGATAAATATAAAAGATTCTATTCTCTATTGTACGCATTCTCCTTGCGTTTTATGCTCAAAAATGATAGTAAATGCAGGTATTAAAAAAGTAGTTGCAGATATTGAGTATCCAGACGACACTTTTAGAAAACTTTTTTTTGAGGTAAATATAGAATTTTCCACATTACATCTTAAAGATTTGACAATAGCTCAGGTTAAGTGAGCTTAAAGGGTCTGTCTAAAAATTTTAAAGTTTTTAGACAGACCCGTAAAATAAAAGGTGGAGGTTTTTATGAAAAAGATCAGTTTGCTAGTTTTGTGTTGCGGGTTCTTTTTATGTAATTCTATAGTATCTACTGCTGGTCATCATAAGGATAAAATGGGGAAAGATGATCCCAAGATGGAAGCTCTGATAAAGGATAAAACGCAGTATGTAAAAAAATTGGATGCTTTGTTATTAAAATATGAAGCAGCAGGAGAAAAAGATAAAGAATCGATAAAAAAAGACATAAAAAAGTTAATAAAATCTAGTTTAGACAAAAATGCAACTTTTAAGAAAGCTATAATAGATAAAAATAAAAAAATTATAGAAAAACTTGAAAAAGAGCTCGCAGATATTAAGGCTGATAGAAATAAATATATTGACGATAAGGTAGATTTTTATGTAAGTCATGAAGGAATAGCAAAAGCACATGATAAAGCTTCAATGAATTCAGAGAAATAAGCAAGATAAAATAAAAAAGGACGTACTTTTAAAAGTACGTCCTTTTTTATTAGCTAATTTTTATTCCAAAAGGTCTCAAAAAGAGATTATTTTAGAACCTGACTTGACCATTAGGGTTCCCCCAAACCTTCCTTTTTATGAGTGTTTTTTCCTTTTTTCGTTAAAACGGTCAAATCAGGAGAATGCTTTCTGTCTATTTTAAAGTTAAGCTTAAAAATAGTCTTGACGTTTTACTTGAAATAGTTTATACTGTGCATAGAGGTGGTTGAGATGAGGAAAGGATATATTTATCGACACTTACAGAATGTGTTAAAAGATAAAAAATTTGCTAAAGGTGTTATTGCCGTAACTGGGGCAAGACAAACAGGAAAAAGCACTATGCTTGAAAATTTAGTGCCAAACATCCCTAATTTAACGCTTGATGATTTAAGGTTGCGATTTTTAGCAAAAAAAGACCCTGCTTTATTTATAGCTGATAATAAAGCGCCTATTTTTATAGATGAAGTGCAACGAGCACCTGAAATTTTGTCATATATTAAAATTGAAGTTGACAAAGCAAAAGAAAAAAATATGTATTACCTAACCGGCTCTCAAAAATTTAATATGATGAAAGATATGGCAGAAAGTTTGGCAGGTAGAGTTTCAATATTTGAGTTGCTAGGCCTATCTATGCGTGAACTTCAAAATGATAATTTTAAAGAACCATTCTTGCCAACGAGTAGCTATAAAGCTCGTAGGAGAGAAACAGCAACTCCTATTTGTGATATTTGGGATTTAATACACAAAGGTAGTATGCCACAGATGTATACAGAAGAGTTAGATTGGAAAAAGTTCTATGCAGATTATATGAACACGTATTTAGAGAGAGATGTTAGTCAACTCGCTCAAGTGGGCAACTCTCTGAAGTTTATAAAATTTATGGAAGTTTTAGCAGCACGTATAAGCAATATGTTAAATTTAAATGATGTATGCCGCGATGTTGGCATTTCTCATCCTACTGCAGAGCACTGGCTATCTATTTTGCAAAGTTCAAATATAATCTATTTACTTCGTCCATATTATAATAACAGAACAAATAGGGCAATTAAAACGCCAAAGTTATATTTTTTAGATACGGGACTCGTCGCTTATCTTACCCATTGGGATACAAAAGATGTTTTAAAAAGCGGAGCAAAAAAAGGTGACTTTTTAGAAAACTTTGTTATATGCGAAATATTGAAAAGTTATTATAATGCAGGATTAGAGCCCAATAATTTATATTACTACCGAGATAAAAATCAAAGAGAAATTGATTTAATAATTGAAATAGGTGGAGTTTTATACCCGACTGAAATAAAATCAAAATCCAATCCTACTAAGCAAGATATACCTGCGTTTGAATTTTTAAGCGCTATTGCTAAAATTGACCAGGGCGCGGTTATCTGTCTTTGCGATAAACCATTCGCAATTTACTCAGGCGTTTATGCTCTTCCTGTTTGGTATATTTGACTTGAAAATAAATACTAATACCTGACTTGACCATTAGGGTTCCCCCAAACCACCTTTTTTATGAGTGATTCCCCCTTTTTTTCGTTAAAAAGCTCAAGTCAGGTTCTAATTAGACTAGGCAATACTTAAAAAACAACTCTTGTTCTTATACCTGCAACAACTATATTATCTTTTACTACTGCATTTCCACCTTTAGGATTAATAAAATATTGAACAGCTGGTGTAATTGCAATATTATATTTCTTGAGGCCAAAATTGTAATATATTTCCATTTCGGTTTCTGCACCGTCGTTGTAGTTATAATCTAAGTGATGTTTATTGTGTTTTGTATAGTATTCTGAAGTATACATTTGACCTATTGCAAAACCTACAACGTCTGTAGGTCTAGACCAAATGTTCCCACTGATTTGGACTCCAGTATCCCAAGACGCAAATGGTTGCAGTTTCATCTCTGATGGTGTTATTGCTGATGTAGAGGATTTAAGTACTGAAACAGAAGGATCTTTATATGAAGTCCTTACAAAAATACCTACATTGTCAATAAGTTCGTGGTCTACGCTAATACCAAAACCATAAATCCCTGATTTTATATTTGGATCTGCTATTGAATAATGATTTTTGTTATTGCCCCAAGCATAAAAAAGTAGATTACAACGGTTAGAAGGAGAATATGCAAGTTGTACTGTATTAACTCCGCTGGAATCTACGTGATCTATGTCTTGTGAAAAATAAGCATAAGTAACTTTAAAGTTTTTAGCTATACCATAAGCTAATGCCAAGCCTAAACGCTGAGGAGGAGTTTCTGCTATTTTGTCTCCAGTAAAAATTGAGGTGATAAATTGAGAATCGCTGTCGTTAGAATATTTATTGCTTGCAAAGAATGAGTTAAAGTTTAGTTTTCCAAAATCTATAGTAAGCTTGTCGTCAAGTATAGATTGTTGGTAGTATGCCTTTGTAAATTTAGCAAGTGTGTCTGCTGCGTCATTTAAGCTAGGGTCAGATACAGCATTAACCATAGCATATGTCTCTATTTTATCATTAAGCCCTTTACCTCTGCCGCCTTTTAATTGGACTACAATTTTACCGTTATGTTCAAAATTTCTTTCTAATGTTAAATCAACAAGGTATACGCCTGCAGACGCTCCTTCTACATCATTTGTTATGTTTTCTTTAGGAGAATCTTGAACAACAGTAGTTATGCCACCCTTAAATTTAATGCCAAATTGTTCTGCTAACGAATCTGCTGAAAATACTTTTACAGTAATACCAATTAAAATAAAAGCAGTGACTAATAATGTTGATTTTATAAAGCCTTTCAATTCAAACCTCCATTTATATTATAAAAGTAGTTATATTAAACTTTTTGTTCTTCTGCTTTTAAACTATGCAAAATTTCTTTTCTCCAAGTTAATGAAACAAACAGCATTGCAATTACACATGAAACTCCACAAGCTACAAATACTCCATGCCAACCCCAATTTTCAATAAGGTAAGCAGTGCCAATACCAGAAAGAAATGCTCCTAAATATCCAAACATTCCTGTGAAACCACAAGCTGCAGAGACAGATTCTTGCACAGTCACACGAGAAGCTTGTACTCCTCCAACAAGGTTTTGAGGTCCATCTACAAAAAAACCTACTAAAGCTAAAAATAGACCAACAAGCCACCAAGGAGTGTTTACATGTGTAAAATGGTACATTCCCCATAAGCTAAAAATTAAGCAAAATAAAAATATTAAGTTTGTTGGAGTACAACGTCCATTAAAAAATTTGTCTGATATCCATCCAGCAGCAATTCCACCCAGAGTACCGATAAAAGGCATAAATACAAGCAAATAAGCAGCTTTATCTTTTGCTATGCCTCTTTCTACCATAAATACTGTACTCCAATCTAATGTTGCAAAACGTATAAAATAAACAAATATATAAGCTATAGCAAGTGACCATAAAAACGGATTACAAAAAACATACTTTGTTAGTGTTTGCCAGTGTGAAAGGTTACTTTGTTTCTTTGCAGGTGGGAAATCATTGCGATACTTTTCAACAGTAGGTAACCCAATAGAGGATGGTTTATCTGTCAATGTGAAAAGGAGGCACACCCCCAATATAAGGGCTACAACACCAGAGAAATAAAATGCAGCTCTCCAATGACCGGTAGCAATACAAAAACCTGCTACAATACCTATTAAAGATGTCCCTACTGTATGGGCAGATGACCACAATGTCCACTTTGTAGCTCTTTCACTTGGAGAAAACCAATAAACAAGACCTTTAGCAACAGGAGGAAACCCCATAGATTGTAAAGCACCGTTTATTCCCCAAAAAAACGTTAATAATGGTAAGGATGGTAAGAAGCCAAAGAAAAGGTTAATTATTGCAGAGCCAATCAATCCAAAAGCCATAAATGTACGAATGTTGCATTTGTCTGCAAGCATGCCACTTAGAAACTTGCCAATTCCGTATGTTACATACATAGTGGAACCTAGAATTCCAAACTCCATTTTTGTGATACCAAGCTCTGTAATAAAAGAAGGTGCTGCATAAGATATGTTTTTACGTGTAAAATAGTACATAACATATCCAACATACATACCAAAGAACATTTTTATACGCCATTTCCTGTACATCCTTGCAATTTGTTTGTCATCACTGATAGGTGTTTTAGAATCAGGCAATGGTTTCATCCAATTAATGAACTTTGACAGCAT
This sequence comes from Candidatus Endomicrobiellum cubanum, assembly GCF_031278955.1. Lineage (NCBI taxonomy): Bacteria > Pseudomonadati > Elusimicrobiota > Endomicrobiia > Endomicrobiales > Endomicrobiaceae > Candidatus Endomicrobiellum > Candidatus Endomicrobiellum cubanum. Next base: position 43,586 of record NZ_JAITJM010000024.1, read on the forward strand.
TTAATGTCCCTCCTAAGTTTTATCGTTTACATTTTGCAAAGCCTGTTGATTTTGCAAGTATGGTATGGAATCTAATCTAATTACCTATTATATTATACAAAAGAACAAAAACCTGAATGAAAAAAAAATGTGAATTTTATTATTTAAAGAGTTTCATGTATTTTTAATAACTTGAAAAGTGTTTTGAGATTTTGATACAATTGCTAAGATATTTATAGATGTTTTAATGAGCACACAACTGGATTGCTAAAAGTTCCCTATTTTGGGTTTTAGAGATGTAAAGCTGTGGAAGCCGTAAGGCGGATAATAAGCGTCTTAAAACGGAACTGCTTAATTGCAGTAAAAACAAAAGGAGAGTAGTATGGCAAACATTACGATGAAGGCTTTGTTGGAAGCTGGTGTTCATTTTGGCCACCAAACTAGAAGATGGAATCCAAAAATGGCTAAGTTTATTTTTGGTACGAGAAACAAAATTCACATTATAGATCTTCAAAAGACGTTAAAAGAGTTAAAGAAAAACTATAAAGTTATAAGAGATTTTGTTTCAGAAGGCAGGGGTATAATATTTGTAGGAACAAAGAAACAAGCTCAAACACCAATTAAAGAGGAAGCTCTTCGTTGTGGAGCGTACTTTGTCTCGGAAAGATGGTTGGGTGGCACTTTAACAAACTTTGAAACATTAAAAAAATCTATTGCAAGATATAAAGAAATAGAAAAAATGAAAGAAGAGGGTGTCTTTAATCTTCTTTCAAAGAAAGAACAGTCTAAAATTGAAAAAGAGAGAATCAAACTTGAGAAATCTTTAGAAGGTTTAAAAAATATGTCTGCTTTGCCAGGTCTTATGTTTGTAGTAGACCCTAATGAAGAATCAACAGCAGTTTTAGAAGCAAGAAAGTTAAACATACCTGTTGTTGCAGTTTGTGATACCAACTGTGACCCAGATCTAGTTGATTTCCCAATTCCAGGGAATGATGATGCCATAAGAGCTGTAAAGCTTTTCTGTTCTGTTGTTGCAGATGCAGTTTTAGAGGGGAAGGGTGTTGGAGAAAAAAAAGATGAAGGGCAAGTAATAACTGATTCTACACCTACAGATGGAGAAAAAACAGAAGTGGAAGAATCATCAAATGTTGCTCAAGGAGAAGTGAAATAATGTCAACAGAACTTATAACAAAATTAAGAGAAATGACAGGTGCAGGTATAATGGATTGTAGGAATGCTCTTAAAGAGTCTTCTAATGATATAGAAAAAGCTTGCCAATGGCTAAGAGAAAAGGGCATGGCTTCTGCTGTTAAGAAAGCAGGCAGGGCGGCTAAACAGGGATTGATATATTCTTATATACATGGTAACGGTACTCTTGGAGTTTTAGTTGAAGTAAACTGTGAAACAGATTTTGTTGCAAAAACCGAAGATTTTCAATCTTTAGTTAAAGAAATTGCAATGCAAGTTGCTGCAGTTTCGCCTACTTATGTTTCTAAAGATCAAGTACCATCAAGTATTATTGAGGCAGAAAAAGAGATTTATAAAGCTCAACTTAAAGAAGAAGGTAAACCCGAGAAAGTTTGGGATAAAATAATAGAAGGCAAAATTGAAAAATTCTATAGTCAAGTATGTTTATATGACCAAATTTATATGAGAGATATGTCAGGAAAAGAGACAATAAGAGATTTAGTTACAAAGGCCATAGCAAAAATTGGTGAAAATATTGTAATCAAAAGATTTGCAAGATTTAAACTAGGGGAAGAATAAATATGCGCTCAAAAAGAGTGCTTTTAAAACTGTCTGGAGAATCCTTTTGCGATGGGAGTTCTTCTATTAGTCAAAAGTGTCTTTTAAGAACTGTAGAAGAAATAAAGCATGCCATTTCTAGAGGTGTAGAGCTTTCCATAGTTGTTGGAGCTGGAAACATTTGGAGAGGAGTTGGAAAATTTATAGAAAGAGTTACTGCAGACAAAATGGGAATGCTTGCTACGGTTATGAATGCGTTAGCTTTAAATGAAGCATTACTAAAAGCCAAAATAAAAGCTATAGTTTTATGTGCAAGTGGTGTAAGTAGTTTTGTTGAAGATTTTAGTGTAGAGAAAGCTATAAATTATATTGAGCTCGGTTATGTTGTTATATTTGCTGGTGGCACAGGAAATCCATATTTTACGACAGATACTACAGCTGCTTTGAGGGCTGCAGAAATAAAAACGGACGTATTACTTAAAGCTACTCAAGTTGACGGTGTTTATAGCGCAGATCCAAAAAAAGATAAGGGTGCAATAAAGTATGATTTTTTAACTTTTAAAGAAGCAATAAATAAGCAGTTAAAAGTCATGGATAGTCAAGCATTTTCTTTATGTGAGCAAACAAATATTTCTATTATTGTTTTTGATTTTTACAAAGACGGAAATTTAAAAAAAGTTTTATGTGGGGAAAAAATAGGTACAAGCATCTCTAAAAACTCTAATGAGTATAAATTGTCGTGAATTTTTTGACAAAGCAAGGCAAAAAACGCAGGGTTTATCTATATAAATACAAGTTTTTAAATGCAGCATTGTCTAAAAAGTGTGGTAAGGATAGGCATTATAGTGCTTGTATAATAGTGGAGGGTTAAAATGCAAGTTCAAAGTTTTTTTTCAGCGTCGCAAGAAGCTATGAAAAAAACTATAGATAGATTGAAAACTGAATTGTCTTCTCTTCGGACAGGAAGGCCAAGTACTGCTGTTATAGAAAATATTAAAGTTGAAAGTTATGGTGCTGTTATGACTATTAATCAAGTTGCAGGTGTCAGTTTGCCTGATGCAAAGACAATAGAAATACGGCCATGGGATATTTCTCAATTAGGTGTTATAGAAAAAGCTATTCTTAAAGCTGATATAGGGATGACACCTGTTAATGATGGTAAACTTATACGTATTAATGTTCCTCCTTTAACAGAAGATAGGAGAAAAGAGATAGCGAAATCTATTAACAGAATGGCTGAAGATTTTAGAGTAGCTGTAAGAAATGAAAGAAGAAGTTTACTTGAGAATATTAAAAAGCTTGAAAGAGATAAAACTATAACAGAAGATGTTCGAAAAAAGTCTGAGGCAGAAGCTCAAAAAATAACTGATAATTTTATAAAATTAATAGATGAGTTAATATCAGCAAAAGAAAAAGAAGTTATGCAAGTATAAGAAGGGGGGGGGGGTATCTAGTAATGGCGTATAAAATTGATGCAAATGTATGTGTAGGATGTGGAGCTTGTGCAGGAAACTGCCCGGTTTCTGCAATAGAGCCTAAAAATGATAAGTATGAAATAGATCCAAATGTATGTATAAGCTGCAGGGCTTGTAAATCTACTTGCCCAGTGAACGCAATTTCGCAATAAGCAGGATATTTTTGATACCCGTACACGTGGCTATTATAATGGACGGGAATGGCAGATGGGCAAAGAAAAAGTCTTTACCCAGAACTTTCGGGCATAGGCAAGGGGTCAAAACCATAAAAAAGATTGTTAAGGCTGCAAATAGCCTTGGGATTAAGGTTTTGACCCTCTATGCTTTTTCAACAGAAAATTGGAAACGTCCAGAAAATGAAATAAAAGCTTTGATGGTTTTGCTTAAATATTTTTTGTCTAAAGAAATTGATGAGTTAAGTAGAGAAGGCGTTAAGTTAAGAATATTAGGAGACTTGTCAAAATTTTCAAAAGATATAAAAATAGAAATAGATAAAGCATGTAAACGTACTTGTAATAACACGGGATTAGAGCTTAATATAGCTTTGAATTATGGCGCAAGGCAAGAAATTTTACAAGCTTTTGAAGAAATGTTGAAGCAAGGTATAAAAAAACCTACCGAAGCAACTCTGTCTTCTTTTTTATATACTGCAGGCCAACCTGACCCTGATTTGCTTATTCGTACTTCAGGAGAATTTAGAATATCTAATTTTCTTCTTTGGCAGATTGCATATTCTGAAATTTATATAGTAGATAAACTTTGGCCTGATTTTACTGCGCAAGATTTAGAAAATGCAATAAAAAATTTTGAAAATAGACAAAGACGCTTTGGAGGCATTGTATTAGAAAAGCAGTAAATATATGTACTAAGGTTTTTTAGATAAACCAAGATAACTGCGACTGTCTAATGCAATGTTTTAATTGGAGAAATAATATGTTATTAACTAGAATATTGACAGCAGTTGTATGTATTCCTGCTGTGTTTTCATGTATATTTTTAGGCAATATACCATTTTATTTAATGATGTTTATAGTGTCCTTTTTTTGTGTTTATGAGTACTTAAATATTTCAAAGAAATACAACCCTCATAGAACACTTTCACTTGTAAGTGCAGTTTTGTTTTTTTTATTTTTACAGTTTTTTAATAACTGTCCTATAAATAAGGTGTCATTTTCGGCTATTGTAATAGCACTGACGTTTTTTATAAAAGAAGTTTTTGGAAAAAGCCCTAAATTTAGTGTTGAAAGAATTGCAATTTCATTTTTTGGCACATTTTTTATACCTCTTTCTTTAATACACATGGTATACTTGCGCAATTTATATGGTGGCATGGAAATAATTTTTTTTATTTTTCTTGTAGTTTGGGTATTGGATACTGCAGCTTATGCTTTTGGCTTTATGTGTGGTAAACATAAACTCGCTCAATATGTAAGTCCTAAAAAGACAGTAGAAGGTGCCATAGCGGGAGTTATTTTTGGTGTGCTGACAGCTTTTATTTGTAGGACGTTTTTTATGAAAGATGTTTTAAGCGTGCACAGTTCTTTAATTCTTGGTTTTATAATTGCTGTTGCTGGTCAGTTTTCAGATCTTGCAGAATCTCTTATAAAAAGAGATGGTGATATTAAAGATTCTGGCAAAGCGATTCCAGGTCATGGCGGCTTTTTCGATAGGTTTGATTCTTATATTTTTGCTGCTCCTGCAGTATATTATGTTTTGAAATTTTTAGAATGAAAAGAATATCAATTTTAGGTTCATCAGGCTCTATAGGGACTCAAGCTCTTGAAACTATTTCTTCAATGAAAGAAATAGTTAAAATAGATGGTCTTGCTGTTGGCAATAACATAAAGATTCTACAACATCAAATTAAAAAGTTTAAACCTAGAGCTGTTTCTGTAAAAAGTGTTTTAGATGCTGTAAAATTAAAAAAATGGTGTAAAACGAATAACGTAAGAGTTACCGTTTATAGCGGGCAAGAAGGACTTATAAAGCTTGCTACAATGACTAGTGTTAACTTAGTTGTTGCTGCAGTTGTTGGGGCAGTTGGTTTAAATTCTACAGTTGCTGCAGTTAAAGCAAAGAAAGATGTAGCTATTGCAAATAAAGAAACGCTTGTAATGGCAGGCAGTTATATAATGGAGCTTGCTGCTAAACTAGGAATTAAAATTCTTCCGGTTGATAGTGAGCATTCAGCCATATTTCAATGTTGTAATGGCGAAAAAAAGTCTCAAATAAAAAAGATAATCCTTACTGCCTCGGGCGGCCCTTTTTATAAATATGAGGGTGATTTATCTAAAATAACAATTAGTCAGGCGCTAGACCACCCTACTTGGAAAATGGGTAATAAGATCACTATAGATAGTGCTACTCTTATGAATAAAGGGTTGGAAGCAATAGAAGCTTCTGTTCTTTTTGATGTGCCTATAGAGAAGGTTGAAATTGTTATACATCCTCAATCTATAGTGCATTCTATGGTAGAGTATGTAGACGGTTCTGTTATAGCGCAACTTTCAAATCCAGACATGACGCTTCCCATACAATATGCTTTAACGTATCCTAAAAGAATTGGTTCTAAAATAAAACCTTTAAACCTTACAGAAATCGGAAAATTAGAATTTTATAAACCTGACTTTAATAAATTCCCATGTTTAAATCTTGCATATTTTTCTGCAAAAAAAGGATACACAATGCCTGCAGTAATGAATGCTGCAAATGAAATTTGTGTAAATGCGTTTTTAAGAGGGGCTATAAAATTTACAGATATTGCAAAAATTGTTAAAAATACCATTTTAGCTCATAAGGTTTTAAAAGATAAGTCTATAAATGTATTTATTAAAGCAGATACTTGGTCTAGAGACTATGCTAATAATTTGATAAAGAAAGGAACATTATGATTATTCTTCAAATTTTAGGGATTATAATAGGTTTTGGTTTTTTAATTTTTATACATGAATTAGGGCATTTTGTTGCAGCTAAAATGTGTAAAGTAAGAGTATTAGCATTTGCATTAGGGTTTGGTCCTGATATAGTAAAAGTTAATTATAAAGGAACAAAATATGCTATCAAAGTTTTTCCTTTAGGTGGTTTTGTTTTGATGGCAGGAGAAAATCCAAAAGAAGTTAAAGGCGAAGTTGGTGAGTATTTATCACTAGAATGGTATAAAAAAATATTTATAGCTTTTTTAGGCCCTTTTTGTAACTATGTACTTGCTGTATTTTTATTTACTTTTATTTTTAATATTTGGGGTACGCCAATATTATCTAATAGCTCCAGGATTGGCGATGTTTTAAAGGATCAGCCAGCTGCTCAAGCGGGACTTGTTGCTGGAGATAGAATAATATCTATAGATGGGAAAGGCGTAAAGACTTGGAACGACCTATCTGAAAACTTAAAAGATAGGGTAGATAAAGAGACTTATTTTGTTGTAGAAAGAGGATCAAACTCTTTTTATGTAAATATATTGGTATCAAAAAATCCTGTAACAGGAGCAGGTGTTATAGGAATAACACCTTATATTACGCATGCTGATGCAAATATTTTTGAGTCTATGTATTTAGGCTCTAAAGCTGTAATAGTTCAAAGTGTTAGGACTATAACATATCTTTTCAACAAGATAACTTCTTTTGAGAAACCAGAGCTTTCTGGCCCTATAGGTATTATGAACGTTATGGCAGATGCTACAAAATCTGGTATAGACGAATATTTAAAATTGCTTGGTATTATATCTGTGGCTCTAGGTTTGTTTAATCTTTTTCCTATACCTATGGTAGATGGTGGTATGATTGTATTATTTTTTGTAGAAGGTATAATAAAAAAACAAATAAGCACAAAAGTTGTACAAATTTATAATACAATAGGGTTGGCATTTATTTTAGCTATTTTTATTTTTGCCACTTACAGCGATCTTCTAAGGTTGGGTATAGGTAAATTATTTGGTAAATAGTTTTTTATATGTAAAATCTTATAGGTGTTTGTGGTTTGTTGTCATATTAAAGCACTTTTTTTGATATTAAAACTAAAGATCTTGTAGAATGCTGTAATCTGTGTAGTTGCTGCCACGCAATCTTTCTGCACAGACATTTGTTGTTAATTATTACTAGGTAAAAATTTTACACCTTGTATACATTATGCGGCTAAACTCCATGAAGCAATTGCCACTATTCATCTTTTTAGCGATGGCAATGGAAGAACAGCAAGACTTGTTATAAATCTTACCTTGCTACAAGATGGTTATCCTATTGTTATTATAGTGCCTATTTTAAGGAGTGATTATAAATACTTAAAGTTAGCTAATAAAGGTAAATTTACTCCCTTCTTATAACTTTATACCTAATTGTAGAATATGGAAGCGTAAGGGACTACATCAGAATTATTAAAACATCTGATTTAAAGTAGAATTTTAGCAAATGTCAAATTATTTTTAGCTGTGGATTACTAAAGGAAGATATTTCATACTAATACCTGACTTGCCCGCTTTAACGAAAAAAAGGAAAAAGCACTCATAAAAAAGGAGGAAAGTGGGAACCCAAAAGGTCAAGTCAGGTAATAACTTAGACTTACCACTTAAGTGTGGAAATAAAAGTGACTTCATTGAATATTTTGTAGATTAATCAAAAATAAGGAGAAATACTCTTATGGCAACACATAGACTTGTAAGATGGAGTAAAGATGCCTTCAATTTTCTACAATCTGCTGATGACAATAGTATAGTTTTAGATCTTGTTATATCTTATGCCTGTGCTACTCAGACAGGAGAGGGATTTGAAGAACTTGTTAATACAATAAATAGTGAAAATATAAAGTGTAAAATAAAAAAAGTTAATATTACCGATACCTCTTATTTGTATAGATATAGCATTCTAGAATTTTCTAAATATTTAAACCCAGATATTCCAACTTTGTGGTATTTAAAAAATAAAGATTCTATAGATAAGTTACAGGTCGATACAGAGATAAAATCATGGGCAGTAGGGCTCCAAAGCGATGAATTTAAGTACTGGAATAAACAAATAAGGACTGATTTTGCTGGAGATGAAAAAGGCAATGGTATAATAGAAGGGTTCAAAGAAATAGTAATGGATACAGTAAAAACATCAATCGCTAAAACGGGTGATACATTTGAACATTGTGTAGACTTTATATTAGAAGAATGTGCCTATACCTGTGCGCATTTTCAAAATGTAATCATGGTGTATCCAATGACTCTACGGCCGATAGAACCTATAATTAAACGCTATAATTTGAATATTCGTCAACTTGCGTACAAGATGTCAGATTATGCAGAAAAACATAAAAATCGTATTCTAAGTGCAAACAATATGGATCGTGAAATAATTGAATTTATTACTCATAGAGCTGACAATGTAAACTTTTTTATAATAGATAAATTGGGGAATCTTTTATATAAAAATGAAGCATGTAAAAAGCAAGTAAGAGACATGCATGTAAGAGGTCTAGGTCAAAAGACATGGGAAACAACGCTTGATGTTATAAAGTCAAAAAAGCAAGTTATTATAGAAGAAAAATCTAAAGAAGGGCAAAGGTATCTTTCTGTCAAAGCTCCTCTGATGGTGGATGGTAAAGTAGAAGGAGTGATAGGATTAGCGGTTGATATAACGGATAAAAAAAGGTTAGAAGAATTAGAGATTCTAAACAAGTTAAATGAAGAAAGAAAAGTTATAGCAAAGCGTGTAGCACATGATATAAGTGGACCGTTAAGTGTATTGGAATTATTTGTATTAAATAATAAAGATATATCAGATAAAGATAGAATGCAAATAGATGCTGTAGTAACACGAATAAGAAATATATCAGGTAGCTTGCTTAAGGAATATAATAAGGATAGCGGATTGGAATTGGAAGGCAGTAAAATGTCAAAGAAATATATTTGTATAGATTTATGTTTGGAAGAGATAATTGCTGAAAAGAGATGTCAATATAATATAGATTCTAAAGTGACGTTTAGATATACTTCGCCAATGGATAAGAATAAGATATTTATAAAAGGATATTATTCTGATTTTTGCAGGATGATATCAAACTTGATAAATAATGGAATAGAAGCCATTGGCTCTAAAGAAGGTATTGTAGATATAAAGTTAAGTGTAAAAGACGCGAAAGTGGAAGTAAAGATAAGAGATAGCGGGTTAGGAATGCCTCAAGAAATGATAGATAAAATAATGGAAGATAAAGAAATAGGCACAACAAAGAAAGAAGGCCACGGGATAGGAATGGGACAAATTAAGAGTGTCTTGAGTGAGATCAAAGGTGAAATGAGGATAAAGTCAAAAACAAATTTCGGATCTAATGATGAAGTACTGGCGCTTCCCACAGGTACAGAAGTTACATTGATATTTCCACAGTCAGAAATTCCAGAATGGATTGCAGATAAAATAATATTACACAAAGAGGATATAGTAGTGGTATTAGATGATGATATTATAGTTCATGAAACTTGGAAAGAACGTTTTCAGGAGTATTTTGAAGATATTAAAATTGAGTATTTTTCGCAAGCTCAAGATGCTATAAATTATATAAATTCAAAAAAAAGAGGAAGAAGTTTTTTGCTTGTAGATTACGAATTAAGAGATCAAGGAATAAATGGTGTGGAGGTAATAGAGGAGTGTAAAATGCAAAATAGATCGATATTAGTGACAAAAAATATACATGCGGTAAGAATAAAGGATTTTGATAAGAAAAGTGAATTTTTAAAGATATTACCGAAAATGTACGTGAAAAACGTACAGATATTATTAGAGGAAAGGGGAATAAAAAAAAGGATAAAGCAGATTTTGTATTTGTAGATAACGATGATCTTTTTGCAAGCGTAGTAAAGAAAGTTTTGGAACTAAAAGGGTTAAGAGTAGATGTATATACAGATGTAGAAGACTTTATTAAGAATTTAGATAAATATTCAAAAGATACAAAGATAGTAACAGATAATAATTTGGGTTGTAATAAGATAGATGGATTTGAACTAGCAAAGAAATTAAATGAAATTGGATATATAAGATTGTACATGATATCTGGAAATGAATTTAGTAAAAATGAAATTCCATCATATCTTAAAGTTATGTTGAAAGAAGGAGCAGTGATAGATAAGTTGCTAATGATGTAATGCTGAGCGTCATGTGTGTTCAACTAAAACATAAATTCATCGGTTGGAAATTGGTAGGGGCTTTTTTTATGACACTAAGAAGTTTGAAATAATTACTTTCTAGTGTTTTGGTAATAGGTGTCTAAGAAAAAGACATTAGTTGCGAAATGATTTGAGAGTAAGGGATAGATTCAAGATTAATGTAGATGAGAGTGGATATAAAAATCAAAAAGGCAATGATTAGATGAAGTAATATAATAAGAAAGTTATGGTAAAGGTAAAGTTGATTTAATATGAAGTTTTATAAAAGAAATCAAACAAAAAAAGTAAATATAGGTGGTACTGTAATAGGTGGAGGCTCTCCTATTGTAATTCAATCTATGGCAAATACAGATACTAAAGATTGGAAAACCACGGTAAAGCAATTAAAACGATTAGAAGAAGTCGGCTGTGAAATTGTAAGGGTATCAGTTCCTGATATAGAAGCGGTACAAAGTTTAAGCAAAATAAAAAAGCATATAAAAATACCTTTAGTAGCCGATATCCATTTTGATTACAGGATAGCTCTTGAAGCAATAAAACAGGGCGTAGATAAACTAAGAATAAATCCTGGCAATATTGGCTCTAAAGAAAAAGTCATAGCTGTTGTAAAAGAAGCAAAAAAAGCGCATATTCCTATACGAATAGGAGTTAACGCAGGTTCATTAAAGGAAGTCCATGGTTTTGCTGATAATATATCTAAATCAAAAGCTTTAGCTAATGCTGCAATGGAGCATGTCAAAATTTTAGAAAATTTAGATTTTGGTGATATCGTTGTATCTTTAAAAGCTTCTAATATAGATATAACTGTTCAATCTTGTAAAATTTTTGCTTCGAAAAGAAATTATCCTCTACATTTAGGGATAACAGAAGCGGGCTCTCTTTTTAGTGGGACTGTAAAGTCTTGTACAGGTCTTGGAATAATGTTAAATTATGGTATAGGAGATACTTTAAGAGTCTCTCTTACTGCAAACCCTATAGAAGAGGTAAAAGTGGCATATTCTCTTTTACAAGCTTTGCATTTACGTAGTACAGGAATAGAAATTATTTCTTGTCCAACGTGTGCAAGATGCAAAGTGGACTTAATAAAGATTGTTAACGAATTTGAAAAAAAAGTTGTTTTAATAAAAGCTTTAAAAAAAGTCAAAAAACCTATAAAAGTCGCCTTAATGGGTTGTATTGTCAATGGACCTGGAGAAGCAAAAGATGCTGATTTTGGTATAGCAGGTGGTAAGGATACAGGCGTATTATTTAAAAATGGGCAAATTATAGGGAATGTAAGGCCTGATCAATGGGTTCCTAAACTTGTTAGTATGCTAAAGAACTATTTGTCTTAAGGGAGTAAGAAATGGCAGAAATTTATTTAACAAGAGATGGTAAAGAAAAGCTGATTAAGGAATTGCAAGAATTGCAAAAGAGAAAACCTCTAATTCAAGACGAAATTGCAAGGGCAAGAGAGCATGGTGATTTAAGAGAAAATGCAGAATATCATGCTGCAAAAGAAACTCTTACTAACCTTATGCGTAGGATTGTGGAACTTGATTCTAAAATATCTAGTGCAAAGATTATTGAAGAGCAAAATATAGACCCAGACAAAATTTTTATTGGCGTTACAATAACAATTCAAGATGAAGATGGCGATAATTATGAGTATACAGTGGTAGACTTAGAGGAAGCTGACCCGTCTAAAAATAAAATATCTGTACAATCCCCTCTTGTACAAGGGTTGCTTGGACATAAAGCAGGAGAAACAGTTGAAGTAGAATTGCCAGCAGGAAAATCTAAGTTCAAAATATTAAAAATTTCAAGATAGAATTAAAGTTTATCTAAAAGCCTTAAAAGGAAAGAGTATGTTGTTTTCTAAAATGTTAATACCCACATTAAGGGAAGTTCCCCAAGATGCTGATATCATTTCTGCTAAGTTAATGATAAGGGCAGGCATGATACGTAAATTAGCGTCTGGATTCTATGAATTTTTACCTTTAGGACTTAAAGCTTTAAAAAAAGTGGAAAATATTATAAGAGAAGAAATGAACAATGCTAATGGACAAGAAATATCTTTACCTTTGGTGCTTCCTAAAGACTTATGGATTAAAACTGGCAGATGGAACGTTTATGGCAAAGAGCTTTTTAGGCTTAAAGACAGGAAAGAATCCGAGTTTTGTCTTGCTCCAACCGCAGAGGAAGTTGTTACAGAATTAATTAGTAAAGAAGTTAAGTCTTACAAACAGTTGCCATTGATGTTATACCAGTTTGGAACTAAATTTAGGGACGAAATCCGTCCCCGTTTTGGGATTATGCGTTCTAAGGAATTTTTAATGAAAGACGCATATTCGTTCCATGTAGACGAGTCAGATTTAGATACATATTACAAAAGAATGTACAATGCATATGTTAATATTTGTAATAGATGTGGTTTTAAATTTAGGCCTGTTGAGGCTTCAAGTGGAGCAATAGGTGGGCCACAGTCTTGCGAATTTATGGCTCTTGCAGATACAGGAGAAGAAGAAATTACTTGGTGTAATTGTGGGTATGGAGCAAACAGCGAAAAAGCAGAGAGCGTAATTGCTACTTTTTCTCCAAAAGAAGACCTTCTTAATATGGAGGAAGTTTCAACCCCCGATGCTTGCGCTGTTAGTGATGTATCAAAGTTTTTAGGGGTGTCTTATGAAAAGTTTATAAAAACTATGATTTATTTAGCAGATGGTATTCCAGTTGTTGTTTTAATAAGAGGTGATTACGACATAAACGAAATAAAACTCCAAAGTTTGCTTGAAGCAAACGAAGTTACCCTTGCTGACGAAGAAACTGTGATTTCTATAACGAAGTCTCCCAAGGGATTTGCAGGTCCTGTTGGTCTTAAAGATGTAAAAGTAATAGCGGATTTATCTGTAATAGAAATTTCAAATGCTGTTACAGGAGCAAACAAAAAAGATTTCCACATAAAAAATGTAAATTACAAAAGAGACTATAAAGCTGACATAATAGCAGATGTTAGAAAAGTAAAGAAAGGGGATATTTGCTCAAAATGCAAAAAAGAAAGTTTGCAATTTTCTAGAGGTATAGAAATAGGTCATATATTTAAATTGGGCACGAAATATTCCAAAGCCTTAAATGCTGTATATCTAGATGTTCAAGGCAAAGAAAATCTTGTTGTTATGGGTTGTTATGGTATAGGAGTTACAAGAATACTAGCTGCAACAATAGAACAGTCTCATGACGACAATGGTATAATTTGGCCGGATAATATTGCTCCTTTTGAAGCTGTTATTGTGCCGATAAACTATACTGATAAGCAGACAAAAGAAGTGACAGACGTAATTTATAAGGGATTGTCATGTAAAGGGCTAGATGTTCTAATTGATGATAGAGATGAAAGGGCTGGTATTAAGTTTAAAGATGCAGATTTAATAGGCACACCTTACAGAATAGTAGTGAGTCAAAAAGGTTTACTAAATAATACTGTTGAACTTAAACATAGAACTTCTGATAAAAATGCAATTAAACTATTAAACCCGCAAGATGCCATAAATGAAATATTGAGAGTATATAATAAAATAGATAATAAATTTATAGAGGCGAATTTCAATGAAAGATTTTTTTAAGTTAAAAGATAATAATACAAGTTTGTCCACTGAGATTCTTGCAGGTCTTACTATATTTTTTACAATGGCTTATATAATTTTTGTGAACCCTGCTATTTTGTCTTTAAATCCAGGAATGTCGTGGACAAGCGTTTTTGTAGCCACAATTTTAGCTTCGTCTGCAGGTACTATGATAATGTCTTTTTTTGCTAATGTTCCTTTTGCATTGGCCCCTGGCATGGGGCCAATGCTTTTTTTACATTTGTTTTATGCAAACAAATGGGTTTTATATGGCAAGAAGCTCTTGCTATAGTTGTTCTATGCGGGTTGCTTATTATTCTTATTACAGTAACAAAAGTAAGGAAAGTTATTGTTGAAGCCATTCCTGATTTTCTTAAAGATGCTATAAGTGGAGGCATAGGTTTATTTATAGCTTATATTGGTTTTAAAAATGCATCGTTCTTAAATTTTTTGTCAGATGCTGGTAATTATATTATGCTTGACAACGGCAGTGTGATTTCTAATAGCCAGGTGGTTCCTACATTAACTTTGTTTAATAATCCTCATGCTTTGCTTGGCCTTATTGGATTAATAGTTACTGTAATTCTTTTTGTAAAAAAGGTAAAAGGAGCAATTTTTTTAGGAATAGTAATTTCTATTCTTTTTGGTATTCCTTTGGGTCTTGTTGATATTTCTAAGATAAGATTATTTGATTTTAGTTCTATTACATCAATTAAAGATGTTGCTTTTTGTGCGTTTGGTTCTAATGGTATGAGGATGCTCTTCTCTGACATAAATAAAATAATAGCTACCTCGACGGCACTTCTGGCATTATTGCTTTCAGTAACATTTGATGCTATAGGCACATTTATAGGTACTGGCAGAATAAGTGGCATTTTTGATACCAAAGACGAAAATAAATTAATTTCTCAAAAAGGATTTTCTACAAAATTTGAGAAAGCTTTATTTGCAGATGGACTAGCATCTTGTATAGGTGGTATATTGGGTACAAGTAGCGTTACAACTTATGTAGAAAGTGCTGCTGGAATTTCTCAAGGAGGCAGAACTGGTCTTACATCTTTTGTTGTAGCAATAATGTTTTTGTTGTGTTTACCTTTCGCATCTTTGTTTAGTATAGTCCCGCCAGAAGCTACAGCTCCAGCTTTAATTATTGTAGGCGTACTTATGATGTCTTCAGTAATGAGAATTAGATGGGCAGATTATCAAGAAGCAATTCCTGCATTTTTGACTTTAAGTGTTATGGCTTTTGCTTTTAATATAAGTTATGGAATAGCTGCAGGTTTTATATTTCATTGTATATTAAAACTAATTCAAAAAAAGGCAAAAGATATAGACCTGGTTTTAGCATGTACAGCGGTATTATTTTCGATTAAATTCATTATAATGGCAATTAGAAAGTAATGAGGGATACTAAATTTTGATACTTCTCGAGAGTTAAAATATAAACGAAACTTACAATGAAAAAACTAATTTTTCTCATGTTGTTGTTTGCTCAAGCGCTTTATGGTTCTGAACAAATGGTTGAAATTTCTGTAGAAATTTCTGAAATAAATGAAAATAAAAGAAAAGAGTTGGGTATAGAGTGGCCTAGCTCAATTTCTGTTGAAGAAAATAACATTCCTGCTATAATAGAATCAGGTGCTTTCCTTAGAAAAACTAACTTTTCAGCGGCTCTTAAAGTCTTAGAAGATAAAGGCGCTTCAAAGGTTTTATCCAAACCTAAACTTATTACAAAATCTTCTACTAGTGCTAGTTTTATGGTTGGAGGGGAGTTCCCTATAGTTACAAATGGGCTAGGCACTTCTTCTGTTAAATGGAAAAAATATGGGATTATTATGAACATAACACCCACAATTTTGAATAATAATAAGATTGATATTACAATTGATACAGAACTTTCAAGAATAGACAACTCTATAAATGTTGCAAATTATCCGGTTATTACAACAAGGCAAGCTTCCTCCCATGTACAAATAAAAAATGGGCAGACAATAATTTTAGCTGGACTTTTAGAAACTTCAAAAGATAAATGTATTAAAGGTATTCCGTTGTTGTGCGATATTCCTTTGTTGGGCGCATTGTTTAGAACAACAAAGTACATTGATAAACAAACCAATGTTTTAATTTTTGTTACCCCGAATTTAATTAAAAATGAGTAACTCTAAAGGTCAGACTTTACTTGAATTTGTTCTTGTTTTTGCCGTACTTCTTATGGCAACGTCAGGAACACTTATTTTGTATAAAAAATTTTGGAAATCTAAATATAAAAAAGTTTCCATGTTTTCAGGAATAACAGCAAGTGCTTTAAAGATTTCAAAGCATAAGGTCAGTTATGTTAAATAGGTTTAACAAAGGGCAAGCGTTCTTAGAAACATTGTTTGTTATTCTTTTTATAACAATTATAATGTTTACTTTTTTACAAATTTGCATTATAACTGTTGATGATATGGTCGCAAATGAAGTAGCGTTTGTTTCAGCCAGATCTGTAGCTGTTACGGAAAATAAACTTAGGCTTAAAGAAGCCAAAGATAAAGCACAATTTTATATATCGTTTTTTTATCCGTTTTCATTGTTTTCAAATAGTAATTTCAATCCTTCACATTTTGTTTTTGTAAGTAAAAAAGACTTTGAAAAAAACTTTTCTGTTCCTGATGCAAAAAATAACAAAGAATATATATTGGGTGAAGATTCTTCAGACAGTACAAATTTTGTAACGCTTTGGAAAGGCAAAAAGAAAGCAAAAGATTATTCTGGCAAAGAACTATGTAAAGAAACTATAAAAATCTATTATTTTACGAGAGTCTTGTTCGGTTATTTAGTTGCAAAGGACAATAGTATTAAAAATAGAAGGTATCAGTCTGCAAGAAATAGAATCATTCCTTCTCCAGATGAGAAATATTATTTAAAAGCATTTCCAGGAGCAAAAGAATTTGAAAAATAAATTTCTAAAAAGCCATAAAGGACAAACTTTATATTACTTTTTAGTTTTTTTAATTATCCTTATTATTAGTTGGGCTATGATGTTAAATATTGCATATCTTATAAGAAACAGGATGCAAATGCAAAACGAAGCTGATTGCATGGCATTATCTTTAGCTACTTATAAAGCTAGGGTTTTAAATTTTTTAGCAAAGACAAATTATATGATAGGGTCTGTCTTATCTTTAAGTACAAATCCAAGAATGATACAGTTATCATCTTATTCATCAGATAAAATAGGTGGGTGGCCTGCCAGTATGGCCCCAAGTTGCGAAAACCCAATGTCAGATATTGTACATGATGCAATTAATGTAGGGCGAAATAATAGCGTTGAAAAGACTAAACAAATCATTGAAACATTGCAAAAGTTTCAAGATATTGCAATAAAAAGTTATTTAACATATCACTATAGTATGCTTATAAATAAGAAGTATAATGTTTTGCTACTTCCTATAAAACCTGAGAAAAATTTAGGTTTAAAACGTAACTCAAAAGGTATACAGTATTACTCTACAAAAAGTTATTGTTACTATATTGATCCCACGACACATTTTCATTTTTTAATAAGAAGCAAATATAAAAAAAGTAAGTATTCTTGGTTTGTCCAAGGAGACAAGTTCTACAATCAAAAGATTAAAGTTATTTTAAGACAAAAAAGAGCAAATAAAAAACCTTTATTTTCAAAATTTTTAAATATACAATATCCAGAAGTTATAATTTATTCTGCTGCAAGTCCGTATAATATAAAAGGAACAATGTTTCCCAGAAAAGAAAGGACTTTTACAGGCGCAACGAAATTAACGGCCTCTTTAGTGGAAACTTCGTCAGCTATACAGTATGCTTTAATGGCAAAATCCATTGCCCAACCAGCAACATTCCCTCCAGCAGGGCCCTTTATGGCCTTGGCAGAAGCTGGTTTATTTATAAATTATGCGGAAAGCAAAAGGGAAAGTATAAAATTAGTAAGCAATAAAGATAATCCAATAGATGCTTATCTTGGCGCAAAAAATGGTGGTTGGGCTGCCCATTTAGTACCATACAATGCTGTTAATGCGTATGATTAATTTTTATTTGACATTGGTTAGAGTTTTTTATACTATCTATATATGTGTGCCGACGTAGCTCAGTTGGTAGAGCAGCGGTTTTGTAAACCGCAGGTCGTAGGTTCAAACCCTACCGTCGGCTGATTTTTTTGTGATTTGAAAAATGAAGTTATCATGAAAATAAAACTTAAAATTAGTTTAAGGATGGAGCTTGTTGTTCTAGTTGTTGCGATTGTTATATTTGTCGTGGCAGTTTTTTCTTACTTTTTTATTTCTACATATAAATCTTATTTTGTACAAACTCTTCAATTAAATACCAAAAGGCAAACTTATAAACTTGCTGATTCAATTGTTAATAGTGTATCTTTAAAAAGAAATGATATTATAGAAGATTATATCGGCAATACAATACGAGAAAGTGACATTGTTTGTGTTGAAGTTTACGATAAAAACTTTAAGAAACTTGCAAGTTGTAAGATTTTAAATAAAACGTTAGAAGATATTTTAAATAATCACAAAATTAATGAGAAGGCTGATATTCTTTTTGGAAAGTCAAGAGCCATAGGATATTTTTATAAGTATAAAGGAAAAACTAGTGCTTTTGAATATATAGCTCCTGTAATTTTTTATAGTAGTGGAAATACAGATGGCGAAATTATAGCTTTTGTAAGAGTTATTTCATCTTTTAAAAATATTGATAAAGCTTTAACAAAAATAATTAAAAATACTCTTTCTCTAGCAGTTTATGTTATTTTGATTAGCATAGTAGTATCTTTTTTTATTACAAGATTGTTTGTTGAGCCAATAAATAAAGTTATTAATATTACTAGACAAATATCACAGGGCGATTTTTCTAATAAAGTCCCCTTATTTAAAGAGATAGAATTGAGAGTTTTAGCTATATCTGTTAATATGATGTCTAGTCATTTAAAGAGAGTTTTAGATGTATTGCACAGTGAAAAAGAAAGTTTATTAAATGCTCAAGAAAACTTAGAAATAAAAAACAAATCAATTAAAGAACTTGTTTTGAAAGAACGAAAAATGCATATAAAGTTAATAAAGGAAGAACGTTTTTATACAATCGGTAGACTAGCAGGTTCTCTAGCACACGAAATTAAGAATCCTTTAACTAGCTTTAAAAATATTATTTATTTTATTTCAAAGACGGAAAATTTTAAAAATGAAGAAGCAAAAAAAATGTTTAATATGCTTACAGATAATGTGACAAGAATTAATAATATTTTGACAGAGCTTTTGGATTATTCTGAACTGAATAGTTTAAACAAAACTCAAAATTATATAGATGAATTAATTAATAAAGTCATTAAAACTATATATATACCCAACAATATAAGGTTAAAAATGGATTTAAAGCATATTGCTGCTTTAACTGACAAAGAAAGTTTTAGAAAAGTAATAAGACATTTAATTATAAATTCTGTAGATGCAATGCCATTTGGTGGTAATATCTTTATTTCTGCAGATAAAGTAGAAAATAAATTAGAGTTAAGAATAAGAGATACTGGTTTTGGTATTGATAGTGATATAATAAAGAATATTTATGAACCTTTATATACAACAAAAGTGAAAGGCGTAGGATTAGGATTGGCCATAGTAAAAGAAATTATAGAAATGCATAAAGGCACAATCCTTTTAAATAGCAAAGTTGGTAAAGGTACGGAGTTTATTCTACATATTCCAGGTGTTTTGTAGCATGGAGATAAAATGTAAAATAAGCCCTACCATATTAGTTGTAGATGATGAAGATTCGTTGAGTTTTTCATTAATAAGTATTTTAAAGATGGAAGGTTATGAAGCTGTATCGGCAAATAGTGGTAAGAAAGCTATAGAGCTTATAAAAAATAATAAGTTTGATGCAGCCTTTTTTGATATAAGATTACCAGACATGAAGGGTGTTGAATTGTTAAGAGAAGCAAAACTAATTAATAATAAACTAATTGTTATTATGATGACAGCATATGCATATAATGATCTTATAAAAACAACAATACAAGAGGGAGCGTTTAGGTGTTTAAGAAAACCTTTTGAAGTTATAGAAATGCTGGATCTTGTGAGGAACTTATTTAAAGAATAATTGTTTAAGGATTTAGCAGTCCTCTTAAATAACTACTAATAGGTTATTTAGTTATGGAGGTTTAGTGATTAGGATGAAAAAAATAAACCAGGAAATTTTTTCTGCTATAAATAAATTTTCTTCATTTGTGTCTCACGAACTAAAAAATTCTATTACAGTAATAAAAAATGCAGTGTATTGTCTAGAAAATTCAGAAAAAAATTATAATAAAAAGCAAAGAGAAATGTTGCTATTTTTAAATAAAGAAGTGGATAGAACTTACTCAAAAATAGTTTCGTTATTAGATGATACTAGAGTAAAATACCTTAATATGCAAATTGTTGACATCGGGGAATTTGTACATAAAATATTGCTAGAGGTAAAAGATAAGAAATTTAAATTCAATGTAAATATAAGAGATAATGTCAAAGCAAGTGTGGATAAGAATAGATTTAGACAAGTAATTTTGATTATAATTGATAATGCAAAAGGTGCGATGCCTAATGGTGGGAACATTTCAATAGGTGTATATTCTTTAAAATATAAAGTTGTTGTTGATATAAAAGATTATGGATGTGGCATGAATAAAGAAACTTTAAAAAAATGTTTTAATCCTTTGTTTACCACTAAAAGATTTCAATTAGGTATGTCTCTTGCTGTTGCAAAACACATAATTTTAATGCTAGGTGGGAAAATAGAAGTCAAGTCTTTAATTAATAAAGGAACAAAATTTGTAATAGACTTGCCAAAAGCCTAAAATGGTAAAAAAAATATTTGCAAACAATAAAAAAGCATATCACGACTACGAAATTCTCGAAAAGTTAGAAGTGGGACTCGTGTTGTCTGGTCATGAAGTTAAGGCTATAAAATGTTCAAATGTAAGCTTGTTAGATAGTTTAGTTAAGTTTTCTAGTCAAGAGGCTTTTGTTGAAAATATGTTCATTGCTCCTTATGAACAAATATCAACTCACATTTTAGATTATAATGCTAAAAAAAAGCGTAAACTTTTAATGCACAAGCAAGAAATCAAAAGAATGTATTCTAAAGTTAAAGAAAAAGGTCTCACCGTTATACCTTTAGAAGTATATGTTGGTAGTAAAGGAAAAATTAAACTCCTTATTGGTCTTGCCAAGGGTAAAAAATCTTATGATAAAAAAGAACTTCTAAAGCAAAAGGATATTGCTCGCCAAATGGCAAGAGAATATTAATGGGGACTGTCTAAAACTTCAATGAGGATATATTACTGTGAATATTTTGACAAAGCAAGACAAAAACCTCTTACTTAGCTATGAACGTATCACAAATAACTTTAGTACAGGCATCTGCAGGTTCCGGCAAAACTTATAATCTGGCAAAAAGGTACTTATATCTTTTGTTGAGTTCAGATTATAATAATGTAAATATAAAAAATATAATTGCTGTTACATTTACTAATAAAGCTGCCATTGAGATGAAATATAGAATTTTAAACTATCTTAAAATGGCAGCTTTAGGGCAAAATGTTGGAACTTTTTTCGCTGATTTTGGCATTTCGCGCAAAGAAATATCTAGAAGAAGCTTTCTTGCATTAGGAGACATTTTAGAGCATTACGATAGTTTTAATATAAGTACTCTAGACAGTTTTAAAAACTATATCTTAAAATCTTGTGCTATAAATATAGGTATTTCGCCTAACTTTAGCATAGAGCAAGATTATAGTAAAAATCTTAAGTTTGCTCTGGAAGCATTTCTACACAAATCAAACACCTCACAAGATGTTAGAAATATTACTCTGCAGTATTTAACTCAATATTTAACGGATGATATGGGTTGGTTTGCAAAAGATAATATTTATAATGAAATAGAAAAAGTATTTAAAAAATCTGGTAATATTGGTAAGGACATTAATGTTTTAAGGAATAATGACTTTGGCAAAGAATTCCGTTTGAGAGTTGAGCTCATAATAAAAAAAGTTAAAAATATTTCTGAAAAACTGTTTAACTTACAAGTTAATGGTCATTTTATTAAAGCTATCAATAAAGTTTTATTGGAAGGTCCAAAAGTACTTTTTTCTATGAATATTCCTGCAAAGTTTGCTTGTGAAAATTTAGAGTATAAAAAGAATGCTAAAGTATCTTCGGAAGTTAATTTTCTTTGGAAAGAAATTCATCAAGATATAAAAAATTTATGTAATTTTTATATACAAAACTATTATCAAATTTACTCTTGCATATACTATGAAGTTGCAAAAGAATTTGATATTAAGTCTGAAAAAGATGCAATAGTATTTTTAAATGAAATCAATAAAAAAATAGTCAAGTTTTTTCAAAATAACAATATTACTATTCCAGAAGTTTATTATAGACTGTCTGAAAAATACAATCATTTTTTAATAGACGAATTCCAAGATACAAGTTTTGTACAGTGGATTGGTATTAAAAGATTTTTAGAGGAAAGTTTAGCTGCTGGAGGCACATTGTTTTATGTTGGCGATGTTAAACAGGCCATATATTCTTTTAGAGGAGCAAGACCTGAACTTTTCTACATGATACCTAAAGAGTTTGCTGCAAGTACAGTTAAAGAATACTATCTTGAAACAAATTTTAGAAGCTCAAAAGAAATTGTATCTTTTAATAATAATATATTTTCTTTAGATAATTTACGAAGATTTTTAAACATTGTTTACAAAGATGCTGGTGTTGAAGTAAATTTTGATAAATTTTTGAGTACTTATAAATTTTCTTATCAAAAAATATTAGATAATAAAGAAAATGGATATATCCAAATAGACTTTTTAGATAAAGATTGTAAAGACATTAAAGAGGCAGTAAAACAAAGATTTATCAAATATATTTTTGAGTTATTAAATAGGTTTGAAGCAAAAGATATTGCGGTTTTATGTAGATCTAATGATGAAATACTTGATATTAGCTCTTGGCTTTTAGAAAAAAATATAGAAGTAGAATCTTATCAAACATTAAACATTCAAAATAACGACATTATAAAACAAATAATTTCTTTCTTTGTTTTTATAGATTCTCCGGTTGACGCTTTGGCATTTTCTTCTTTTATTATGGGAGATATTTTTAACAAGATATCTAATATTAGCTCAACAGAGTTTGAAGAGTTTATTTTTAAGAATAATAAGGAAAACAAATCAGGCCTTTTGTATAAAGTTTTCAAAGATAAATACAGATTTTTATGGGATGAATATTTTGAGTATTTTTTTGTAAAAGCAGGTTTTATTCCTGTCTATGAACTTACTCTTTTAGTTTTAGAAAAATTTAAAATTGTAGAACATCATCCAGAATCCAGAATTTTTGTTATGCGTTTTCTTGAGCTTATTAAAGAGTTTGAATCACAAACATCTGGGCTTGGGAATTTTTTAGAATATTTTTATAGTTTGTCTAGTCAAGAAGATTCTTTATATATAAAAAATGCTTTTGGGAATGGAATAAAAGTTATGACTGTGCATAAGTCTAAGGGGTTACAATTTCCAGTTGTTGTTATTCCATTTTTAAAACTTGCTTCAAATAACATAGATAAACCTTATTTTGACGATTCTAAAGAAGAAATAGAACTTCTTAATATATCAAAAAACATTGCTAAATTTTC
Organism: Candidatus Endomicrobiellum cubanum; assembly: GCF_031278955.1. Lineage (NCBI taxonomy): Bacteria > Pseudomonadati > Elusimicrobiota > Endomicrobiia > Endomicrobiales > Endomicrobiaceae > Candidatus Endomicrobiellum > Candidatus Endomicrobiellum cubanum. The sequence continues at coordinate 67,213 of NZ_JAITJM010000024.1, forward strand.
GTCTAAAGCTCAAGATATTTATTGTAGAGCGAAAATAGACAGTTTATTATCTGAACTTAATATATTATATGTTTCGATGACAAGGGCAGAGTATGAAACCTATGCAATAGTCCCGCCAAAAGTAGGGTCTTCAAACAATTTAATTTCTGTGCTTTTTGACAGTTGGGATTTAAAAAAAGGGAATAAACAAAAATATAATGTTAAAACAATAAAAAATAACTATATTTATGATTCTTTTGATAATGGCTATAAAGATATTTCAAATAATCTTATAAACCATAAAAATACAACAGATGTATACGGTATAAGAAAAAGAGGTATAATTTTGCACTACTGCCTTTCAAAGATTAAAAATTTAAATATTGATGATTTAGATGTTTCTATAAATAAAGCTTTATTAGTCACTAAAAGAAAGTTTCCTTTTGAAGACACAAATTTTCTAAAAGAAAAATTAACAAAAATGTTTTCTTCTAAAACTATTTTAGAATTATTTAGTTGTAAAGGAACTATTTATAACGAAAAGGAAATAATAAATTCTAAAGGTGAGATTTTTAGGATAGATATGTTGATAGAGTTAGATGACAAAGTTTTAATTGTGGATTTTAAAAGTTCAGATTATAATTTTAAAAAAGACGAAAAACAAATATTAAATTATGCTTCTTTAATGGGCGAAATTTGCCCAAATAAAACGGTAGAGTCCTATATTATAAATATAGAAAGTGCAACATTAACACAAGTTTAAAATTTTTACATAAAGCACTAAGGAAGTTTGATGTCACAAATAATTAATATTGGTAGTTGTGAAAATGTTATTAATTTTACGGCTAATTATGTTGCAGGTTCTTTGAATAAACTTGCTTTAATTAGTGGTGGGAAAAGGCCGTTTCTATTTATAAAAAAACAGCTAACGAACATTAAGCAAACTTCATTTTTCCCTCCTGAATGTTTTACTAATGATGAGTTTGTGGAGTCTACAATTTTTGATAATACAGATTTTATAAAGATTTCTGATATAGAAGCGGCATTTATTATTTTTGAAATAGTGAAAAATGATTTTCCTTATCTTTTGAAGGACAAGTTTTCTTTTGTATCTTTTATCGATTGGTCTTTTGAGATTTTTTATTTTATAGAACAGCTAGATTTAGAGATGGTTTCAGAAGATAAACTTAAAACAATAAAAGCAAATGCTGAGATTGGATATGATGTTCCTGAAACTATCAATGAACTATTAAAGAATATTTTTCAAATAAGAAAGATATTCCATGAAACTTTAGATAAAACTTCAAAAATTACTAAAGGGTATAGTTTTTTAAAAGCGACTTCTTTTAATGTAGATGTTTTATCAAAAGAGTTTGATGAAATAATATTAATTACCCCTTTTTATTTATATAAAACAGAAATAGAAATTTTTAAAAAACTATATAAAGAATCTAAACTTACCATACTTACGCAAGGGAATCCTAAAGAATATACTGTATTAGAAAATCTATATAAACATTTTGGACAGAATATTTTAATTAGAAAACAGAAAAAAAATGATTATCAGTTAAATATATATTCTGCTCCTGATGATCAATCTCAAGCGGCTTTACTTAAAAATCTTATTTCTAAATATTCTGATGAACAATTAGATAAAACTATAGTAGTTATCCCAGACACTCAAATTTTACAGGCGGTAGTATCTGAGATTTCTGCTGTTACAGATAAATATAATGTTGCTGCTGGCTACCCTATTTCTAAAACCGCTGTTTACTCTTTACTTGATAGCATTATTGAAGCTCAACTTTCTAAAAAAGATAATTATTATTATTCTAAAGATGTTATAAAAACACTTACTAATCCTCTATTTAAAAATATGAGATTTTTTCAAGACAGCAGTTTGTCTAGGATTGTTGTACATAAAATAGAAAAATCTTTAGGACAATCTTCAAATAGCAATTTAAGTGGAAAAACTTTTATATCTTTTCAAGATATACTAAACGATACAAACCTAATAAATGAAATCACTTTTACTGCAAGTGAAGTTATAGGTCAAGTTTATTGTCAAAAAGTTGCAGGTATATTAAATGAAATATGGAAAAGTTTTTTTTCTTCTTGGGAGAATGTAGATAACTTATATTTACTCTCAGACACGATATCTTTATTTTTAGAGAAGGTTCATCGTTTGAGTGCTGCCAGCAGCTATCCATTAAATGTTGAAGCTATAGATATTTTGCTTTCGATTTCAAAACAAATAAAGTTTGGCGATTTATGTAAAGTAAAATTTGAAAAGGAAGAATTATTTAGTCTTTTTAGAAAGCTAACTAAAGATAAGAAGATTATTTTGCCGGGATCTCCATTAAAATCTTTACAAATTTTGGGCCTTTTAGAGTCTAGAAATCTTCCTTTTGAAAACGTTTTTATTGTAGGGATGAAAGACTCTTCATTACCTGCAATTAAAAAAGAGGCATCTCTTATTCCAAAAGATATAATGTATGCTTTAGGTATTGAAATTACAAAAAAGGAATATGAGATACAAAAATATCATTTTAATAAAATTATATCTGGGGCCAAAAATGTAACTCTTATTTATCCAGATAACGACAAAGATGAAAGAAGCAGATTCGTAGAGTCTATTATTTGGGAAAAACAGCTTGCTCAAAAAGATATTAACACTATAAATGTGTCTAAGTTTGTTCTGCCAAAATTTACTGTAAAAATTTCTTTAAAAAGAAAATATAAAAAAACTAAAGAAATTAAAGAATATCTTGTAAAACTACCATATACGTACAGTAAGGTAGATACTTATTTAAATTGTAGACTAAAATTTTATTTTATGTATGTATTGCTTTTAGATAATGCTAAAGAAGTTGGACAAGAAATTGATGCAAGCGACATTGGTAACTTTATACACGATTTTTTAAAAGAAACATTTTATGAAAAATTAACTTCACAAGAGGTTCAAAATGCTAATTTTGAGCAACATTTTTTAGAGACTTTAAAAAATAAATTTGATAATAGTGCATCTTTTAAATTTAGAGAAGATGCGTTTATGATACAAGAAGTGTTAGTGCATAGAATGAGAAAGTTTTTGCATAATGAAAAATTTCGTAGATATAAAATTTTTGCTTGCGAAAAAAGATATACTTCAGATATTGTTTTGGAGTCAGGCAAAATTTATAATTTGGAAAGTAGAATAGACAGAATAGATGAAATTGACAATAGTTACAGTATATTTGATTATAAGACGGGAAATATAAAAGCTAATATTGTTAATAAAAAACATTTTGAAAATTTAAAAATATTTAATAGACGAAATATAAAAAAAGCTATTAGTTCATTACAACTTCCGATGTATAAATATGTGTTTGAAAAATCTACAGGTCTTAAAAGTTTTGCCTGTGGAATTTACAATGTAAAGACAGCTGATATTAATTTATTTCCTCAGGAGAACGAAATTTATGAAAAATGTATAGATATGATTAAATTTTTGATTGACGAGATTAACCAAGAAGATTATTTTGAATTTGATAAATACGATATTACAAATTGTAAAACATGTCAATATTTTTATATTTGTAGATAAAAAAATCTATTCTACACTCATAGGATTGGTCATACTACCCTCTAGGACCTTTTTTGCTCAAACTATTAATATCACTAATACTCCTAATTACACCATCTCTGGCAATAGTACTATTACTGACTCTTCTAATAACTCTCTTTTTATTCATTCTACTGTGCCAAGTTACAACACCATCTACGGCTCTGTTAATTTCCCTTTTGCTTCTTCTTCTGTTTCAGATGGTGATTCCAATGTACCTCTTAAAGATTCCTTTATCTGTTCTTCTAATTCTCTTACCATTTATAATGATTTAAATCGCTCTTCCTTATATGGCTCTTTTTCTTTGTTAAGAAATGCTATTAGAAGTATCACTCCTTCAATGAATATCATTAATTCTACTTTCTCTTGGAGCTTAGCTCTTGGAGCTAAGCTCCTTCACTAACAACTCTATCAACATCTCTAGCTTTTCTAATATAAGCGACATCATAGGCGCTTATATATACCTTGATACTAAAGATGATTCTTCTAACCCTGTTACTCTTACCTCTTCTTTTTATCTAGATAACACTTATATCAACATATAATAGATGTGCTTTTAGACTATTATTTATGTTATACTATGTATTCAGTATATATCATTATTTTTACAATATGTATTTTATATTATCCCTTTTTCTTAGAAGAACTCTTTACTGAGAAAAGCAGAGAAAAGATAAGGAGCCTATTAGGATGAATATTTATACTTATATTGTTTTGTTTTTTGTTGGTCTTGTCTATTTGGTACAAACTATTTCAGAGCTGCTAAATGTTAAAAATATAACAACTAATATACCAAAAGAATTTGAAGACTATTTTGATAAAGCAAAATATGAAAAATCGCAAAAATATCTTAAAACAAATACCACGTTCTCTCTAGTTTCTTCTTCAATTACCTTAATTATCCAAATAGTTTTTATAGTCTTAGGTGGATTTAATTATGTGAACGATTTTGCTGTATCTTTTGGGTTTGGCAATATCGTAACTGGTCTAATTTTTGCAAATACACTACTTTTAGTTTCCGAAATTATTAAAATTCCTTTTTCTCTTTACTCTGTATTTGTTATAGAAGAAAAATTTGATTTTAATAGAATGTCTTTAAAAACTTTTATTTCCGACTGGATAAAATCGCAAATTATAACTTTATCAATATTTTCCATAATGTTTTCTTTAATATTGTGGTTTTTTACAAACGTTCCAAATCTTGCCTGGTTTTATGCATTCATAACTGCTATCATTTTTCAACTTTTTTTAACTTTTATAGCTCCCATAGCTATAATGCCATTATTTAATAAATATACTCCATTAGAAAATGGTCAATTAAAAACTTCCATTGAAGACTACGCTAAAAAAGAAAACTTTAAAATGAAAGGTCTTTTTAAAATGGATAACTCTAAGCGTTCAAATAAATCAAACGCTTTTTTTACAGGATTTGGGAAATATCGCAGAATAGTTTTATTTGACACGCTTATACAAAAACATACTGTAGAAGAGTTGACAAGCATTCTAGCACATGAAATGGGTCATTTTAAATTAGGACACATAATAAAACACATGATTTTTTCTTTTGTTTCTACAGGGTTAATGTTGTACATTTTGTCTGTCTTTGTTAATGAAGCTTGGCTATATAAAGCGTTTTTATTAAACTCTCAGCCAATTTATGCCGGGATGGTATTTTTTGCGTTTTTATATTCTCCAATTTCTTTAATACTTTCTGTCATAAGTAGCTATTTTTCTAGAAAACACGAATTCGAAGCAGATGCTTATGCAGTAACAACCTATAAACATCCTGCAGACATGACAAATGCATTAAAAAAGTTATCAGTGGATAATTTGTCTAACCTTTACCCTCATAAATTTAAAGTGTTTTTAGAATATTCCCATCCCCCAATTTTAGAAAGAATAAAAGCTATAAACAATATTTCACAAAAACTATAAACTTAGAGATTTATCTAAAAAGCCCTTTGGCCTAATATATTTTTTATATTACAAGTAGTTTAAAGGTACAACGTGTTGTACTTTTAAACTACTATTTTTAATTACATAAAGATTTGTGAGCTTATTTAAAACCTGAGAATAGTCAGGATTAACTAAGAAAACGGAGGTACTTGACAAATCAATATCAGAGGCAGTAAAGATGAGGGTGTTGTTATTAACAAGGAGGTTATCTACCTCAGTAGTATTTTCTCCACGAAAGGATACCTGAGCAAAGGATATTTGTTTGCAGTTAGAAATAGAAGAACTAATAGAAATGGAATTAGAGGAAACAGAGATAGTACTAGGATGATAAACAGCGTTATAGTTTGAGTATAGGGATAGGTAAGCAGCGTATATGAAGGATACATTACAATAGGAAGAGATGTTAATGGAATTGTTATCTAGATAAAAAGAAGAGGTGAGGGCGACAGGGTTAGAAGAATCATCTTTAGTATCAAGGTATATATAAGCGCCTATGATGTCGCTTATATTAGAAAAGCTAGAGATGTTGATAGAGTTATTGGTATAGGGAGCTTAGCTTCAGGAGAAAGTAGAATTAATGAGATTATTTGAAGGAGTGATACTGGAAATAGCATTACTTAACAAAGAAAAAGAGCCTATGATGTAAGAGCGATTTAAATCATTATAAATGGTAATAGAATTAGAAGAACATTCAATGAAATCTTTAAGAAGGACATTGGAATCACCAGATGAAACAGAAGAAGAAG
>NZ_JAITJM010000032.1:0-55026 GCF_031278955.1 Candidatus Endomicrobiellum cubanum
CTCCCTCCTTCTTTATTTTCTGACCCGCTAAATCCTAGATGCTCTTTCATTTCTTCAAATATCTTGTTCAAATCCTACAAATTCTTTGCTCCCTTCAACTCTTCTTTGTCCATCTTTACTCCCCTTTACTTTCTTTATACTAAACGTTCTACACTTTCTTTTTTACATAACAACCCTAATGGTCCAGGGTCCTTTAAAGCACTCTCTTTAAGTCAAGAAGGTAAGTTTAGGCAAAAATATGGGATTGGATGTTGTCAAATGTCAATTTTATTTAATAAATTACATTAATCCTGTAAGATATTTTTTATCTATAAGCCCTGTATCAACCCATGCTTTAACCATTGCCCCTGTAGGCTCCAAACCATCATCGATTTTTAAAGTTAGTTCTCTTCTTTCATTTTTAAATATTGTAACTTCATTATTCCTCTTATCCCACACACCAACCATTTGACCTTCATAATATAAGTTTTTACTTATTATTGTATCATTAATCGCAACATACAGAGCTTTTCCGTCGATATCATACCAAGTTGTCTCATTATTTGTCTTATTAAACGAATACACTAATTTTGAACCACTCCATCCATATTCAGTAATAATAGCGCCAGCCTGATTTCTTGTATATTGCTGCTTGCCATCTTTATAGTAAGTTGTCTCACCTGTTTTTTTATCATAAGTTTTATCTAAATATACATTACCATTTTTATCTTCTATATATATATATTCACTAATTATTGCTCCACCTTCATTTTCTATATATTTAGGGTTTTGATTTTCATCATAGTAAGTTTTATTACCATACATATCTATTTTTGTAGTTAACATATTCTTATCATTATACTCATATTTTGCTGTACGGTTACCTTCATAATCTAAATCATAAATAGCTCTTCCTTTATCATCAAAAACTGTTTTTGCTTTGGTCAACTCATTAACACTAGCAACCATCCTTTTTCCATAAGAGTCATAAACATTTGTTTTAGTAAGATTTTTATCTTTATCATACTCTTTTACTATTTGTCCGCCAATACCTTTTTCTTTATATGATACAATCTCTCCAAACTCATTTCTAACTTCTGTAATATTTGTACCTATAATACTTTTTTCTTCCTTTTTTAGGTTCCCTTTAGAATCTACTGTTTTAGACTGACCTGAAAGAGAAAAAGTAACACTGCCATCTTTTGATATGCTTAAAGCAAGACTACCTGTAGTTGTAAAGAATTGTCTATTACCTGAAGAATCTGTTGCTTGTATAGGCCTATTAGGAAGAATAGAAACCATATCTTTTGGCTTTGCAAAATTAGTTAAGTCTTCTATAGTTCTGCCTTCAGGACCTATATTATATGGATTTTGGGAAGGAAGGGCACTAAAACAAGGTCTACTAAAGGAAATTACAAAAGTTAATAATAAAGAACTTATTTTCTTCATAATTTCACCTCTCTTTCTTTTCCTTTCCTTACCAATATTATAATAAAACTAATGGAAATCTACTATAGAAGATGTAAAAAATATGAAAACACATATAAACAAATAAAAATCATCTGATTATGTACAATAATAGTTGTCTTTATTTTTATAATTCAAAATTTACAACACTAATCTTCATTCTTATTTTATTGCCATTTATAGTTGTATCTTCAGTTCCTTCTTGTAAATTCTCTGGAGCTAAAATGTTTCCAAAAATAGTAGCCTTTTTGTTTAAGTTTTCTTTGAGTTGTTCAAGCTTGTCACCAACTAAAATATAATACAGGTCATTATCACCTTTTAGATATATTAACTCTTTTCCAGTATCTTTTTTAATTACACCCTTGACTTTTATCATAAACTCTGCTGTTGAGGAAGTTATAGTATTTTGCATTGATTTAGAGGATCTCATATATTTGGCTACTATTACTGGACCTAACGCAACAAAAATAGCTAGTATAGCAATTATTATTCCAAGCACAATCCACTTCTTTTTTGTGTTTGTTGACGGCTCCATAACAAAATACCTCCCCCTATTGAATTAATACAAAACTTATTTATTTGAGCATGCAATTATTATAACATTTTTTATTTACTTTCAATAGTCTTTTTAACCATTTGAGAAATACGCTTACCATCAGCTTGGCCATTTACAGCAATAACAGTTGCTTTCATAACTGCACCAAAACTTTTATCATCAGATTCCCTGTATATTCTTTCAATCTTACTAAACAATTCTTCATCAGACATTTCTTTAGGAAGATATTGCTGTATAATTTGCATCTCGTTACTTTCTTTTTCTATCAAATCATTACGCCCAGCTTTTTGGAAACTCTCTATAGATTCTTTACGTTTTTTTAATTCAGCTCTTAAAATTTTTACAACTTCATTGTCATCTATTTTTATATTTTTCATATCACGAATATTTATTTCGTTTAAAATTCCTCTTACAACGTTGAGTTTTTCCAATTCTTTGGATTTCATATATTTAATTAAGTCTAATTTTAACTTTTTTATCATTCCAGTATCAAACATTTTATCTCTCCATACTAACAATATTTATAGTGTATTATATAAAATGAAAATGTATTTGCCAATCTAACGACTTTTTGTTATAATTTTTACAAAATTAAACATTTGCCCGATGGTGTAATTGGTAACACGTCTGCCTCTGGAGCAGAAGTCTCCTGGTTCGAGTCCAGGTCGGGCAGTTTATTTGGTCGCCATAACTGTCCTTGTGTTAAGGGGCCCTTAATGAATGCAAGGTAATATCATTTTTAACCCCTCAGTATCTAAAAAGAAACAGTAGGGTATGTTAAATTTTGGTCAAATCGAATGTTGAGACCTATTTATTCTTTTCAATTACTTCCCAACGTCCACCTTTGTCAGGACCTACTCGGCGAATTTTCCGCTGTTTTTTTAGTTTTGTCATATTCTTCTTTGCACCTGCATAAGTAAGACCTATTGCTTCTGAAAGTTCTTGTATTGTTATGTACGGTTTTTTGGATACTATTTCAAGAACTTTCTGGTCACTTTTCTGGTCACTTTTTATATCGGTTTTCTTGATACTTTCTTTGTCTATATTTTTATCAAATCTTAGAGATAATCTTAAACCCGACTGAGTAATCTGAAAGGCTTTGCGACCATACAAGCCGACAATGTATGGAATTCCTGAACCTAAATGTTCAACAAGTTCCAAATCTTGAAATATTCTCATAATGCCAGGATTACGTGGAGTAGAACGACCTGTAAAAAACTCTTCCTCTGACATCAACTCAAATATATTTCCATAAGTCGTTATTTCAAATCTGTCTTCAAATATTTCAAAAATAGGAGTGTCTTCTCGAGAATAATCATTATGGACAAAGGCATTTATTATCGCTTCGCGCAGAGCATTTTTATCTACATATTTTTTATCTAAACGCGGTTTTAAACCCTGCTTTTTTGACTGTGTAATATTGGCTACGTCAAGCCTTATTTGGACTTTATTTAACGCCGTAAGTAAACATTGGTCACCGTATTCTTCTTTTTCAAAAGATTTCAAAGTTCTGTCTTTACCTGTCCACTGAGCAAGCCTGATTGAAATTCTGTTTTTATCAGCAAACATATACGCTATTTGATTATATTTAGCATTAGCTGTCAATAATTTCAGATTTTCCGCAAAATGTTCATTCAATTGTTTGCCCTTTTCGGCATAATAAATTTTGAGCTGTTCAAATGTTAAATCTTGCATTCTTGCAGGAATATTCTCTAACGACATAGGATGACGTTTAGACATAAGTTTATTTATCATCTCTTCTGTCATAGGTTGCGAAGCCGAGCCAACGCGGATAAAACAACCAGATTCAGAACGCCCTTTCTGTTTTATGTAATAAGGAGTTTCTGCTCCACTTGCAAGGTTTACTACGATTATTGTTTTACCGTCTTTTACTTGAGTGAAAATATCAAACATCCCCATTATGCTTGGACGTATATTATCTTTAAGTCTGTCTTTAAGTCTGTCTTTGATTTTTAACTGAATTTCATCAGGGTTGCTCACACCTAAAATTGAGCCATCATTCCTAACACCGATATAAATATCGCCACCTTTAGAATTAAGAAAAGCAACTGCTTCTTTTTCAAGAGCTTCTGTAAGTTTTTCCTTGTATTCTATGCGGTTTGTTTCAAGATTCATTTTAATCCTCATCTCTCAATAGAGACAAAACTCTATCCTTACATATTTTACTAGTGTCCATCACAGGATAAAATGTTACAATATCAATTAATAAATTCATATAACTTCTTTTCTAAATCTGCGAGTATAGATTTATCATTTCTATAGCATTCATTGCAGCTTCAGAACCTTTGTTACCTGCTTTTGTCCCAGCACGCTCTATAGCTTGTTCTATAGAATCTGTAGTTAAAATGCCAAAAATTACAGGCACTTTACTATTAAATCCAGCTAAAGCAACTCCTTTTGAAACTTCTGAACATACATAATCAAAATGAGCGGTAGCTCCTTTTATAACACAACCTAAACAAATTACAGCATCAAACTTTTCAGAATCTACAATTTTTTTTGCTAAAGGCGGAATTTCAAAAGCTCCTGGAACCCAAAAAATGGAAATATCATTATCAGATACAGAATGTCTTTTAAGAATATCTTCTGCTCCATTTATTAATTTGGTTGTTATAAATTCATTAAATCTAGAAACAACCATTGCAAACTTTTTTCCTTCTGCTTTAAACTGACCACTAATAACTTTCATAATATTTCTCCCTTTATACAAACTCAAATAAGTTAATGTTTTTAGAGACCTTTAGTATATTAAAACCTCTGGGTTATTAAAACTCATCCTTAAATTTACATAATATTTAATAAATGCCCTAACTTTTCTTTTTTAGTATTCAAATATTTTTTGTTAGATTTATTTGATTTAATTTCAATAGGAACTCTATTTGCAACTTTTAAACCATATCCTCGAAGACCTACTATTTTTTTAGGATTGTTTGTCATAAGATTTATACTTTTTATACCAAGACATGCTAATATTTGAGCTCCTATGCCATAATCTCTTAAATCTGGAGCAAAACCCAAAGCTAAGTTTGCTTCTACAGTATCCATACCCTTTTCTTGGAGTTCATAAGCTTTTAATTTATTAGCCAGTCCTATACCTCTACCCTCTTGATGCATATATAAAACAACCCCTTGTCCTGCCTGTTCTATAAAAGTTAACGCCTTTTCCAGCTGATCGCCACAATCACATCTTAAAGAATGAAAAATATCTCCAGTTTCACATGAGGAGTGTACTCTTACTAAAACATTTTTCTTGTTTTTAACATCACCTTTTATTACAGCCAAATGAGAATTTCCTGTTATCAAATCTTCAAATAAGGTAAGTTTAAATTCTCCAAATTTTGTAGGAAAACAAACACTTACAATTTCTTTTACAACTGTTTCTTTACTACGTCTATACGCAACAAGCTCTTCAATGGTTACAATTTTAAGTTTATGTTTTTTAGCAAATTTCAATAAATCTGGCATTCTTGCCATAGTACCATCGTCATTGATTATTTCACATATTACACCAGCTGGATAAAGCCCTGCCATTTGAGCTAAATCTATAGCAGCCTCAGTATGTCCAGTACGTGTTAGAACCCCTCCATCTTTACATTTTAAAGGGAAAATATGGCCTGGTTTAGCAAAATCGTTTGGATCAGCTGTTTCGTCTATAAGTCTTTTGACAGTTGCAGCTCTATCATGAGCAGAAATACCTGTTGAAGTGCCAATTTTACAATCCACAGAAACCGTAAACGAACAACCTTTCTGCTCTGTAGAAATATTAACCATATCATCTATCTTAAGATTTTGAAGTCTTTCTTTTTGCATTGGCACACAGATAAGTCCCCTTGCAAATTTTGACATAAAATTTATTTTTTCAGGAGTGATTGTCTGAGCTGCACAAACTAAATCGCCTTCATTTTCCCTATTTGGATCATCTACAACAATTACCATTTTGCCAGATTTAATTTCTTTTATAGCATTTTTTACTGACACAAAATTTTGTTCCTTTTTCATATTAAATAAATCCATTTCCTTTTAACATTTCAATACTAATGCTACCTGATCTTTCATTTGTAAATTTTTTTACATATTTTGACAGTATGTCAATTTCTATGTTTGCTTCATCATTATTCTTTTTCAGACTAAAAATTGTACTGACAAATGTCTCTGGTATAATAAAAACTTCAAACCCAAAATCATATACCTTTGATACTGTAAGACTAACGCCATCAATTGCAACAGAACATTTTGTTATCATAAAATTAAGAAAACTTTCTTTACAATTAAAAAGCACTTGATAAAAATTGTCAATTTTTTTTATATCTCTTATTTGTACCGTTCCATCAACATGACCACTTACAATATGACCTCCAAGTCTTGATGAAAATTGTAAAGCTCTCTCCAAATTTACCCTTGAATTGATTACTAATTTAGAAAGAGCTGTGTTCTTATTTGTATAAGGGCTATAATCTGCAACAAAACTATTTGCTTTTATTATAGCCGCAGTTAAACATACTCCATTGACGGCAATACTGTCACCTTTTTTTATCTCTTTTAAAGATGTTACTATTTCTATTTGAGAACTAAAAATATTTTTTACTATACCGATATCTTCAATTAAACCTGTAAACATTTTTAACCCTTACTTTCCCCAATTTTACCTTTTATAAAAAAATCAATGCCTATTTTTTTTACTTGCATTTTTTTTATATTTAAACTTTCAGATATTTTTTTTACACCCTGACCACCGACAACTGGGATTGATGTTTTTCCACCTATTATTTTTGGAGCAATAAAAAAATATATGTCATCTACACTTTTTGAAAACAGTGCTGAAGCAATAATTTCACTCCCTCCTTCTATTAAGATTCTTTTTATTGAAAAAGAATTCAGTCTTTCAATTATTAAATTAAAATTTCTTTTGGACGCTTCAATATTTATTGGAGTAAGTATTACTCCCTCTTTTTTAAAATGTTTTGGAATTTTTGAAATATTCTTATCATAAAAAATTATTGTATTTGCTCGATTATTAAACAATTTATAAGATTTTGGCAGTTCCAGCTTAGGATCTATGACAACCCTTATTGGATTTTTTAGATTTTTATTATGTGACGTAAGCAATGGATTATCTTTAAGTGCTGTATTTTTGCCAACCAAAACAGCATCATATAAAGTTCTCATTTTGTACACTAAATTTCTTGCCTTTTGAGAAGTTATCCATTTAGAATCATAGCATCTGGTTGCTATCTTACCATCTAAAGTCATTGCGGCTTTAATAGAAACTAAAGGTTTTACTTTTAAATGTCTCAAATAATCTTTTATTAAAATTGTTGATTTTTTTTTAAAAAGTCCCTCATGAACTTCTATGCCATTTTTTTCTAAAAATTCCTTTGTCCCAAAATTTTTCTTATCTTTCACAGCATAAAAAACTCTTTTTATTTTGGCATTTACAATTGCAAGTGCACAAGGTGGACACTTCCCATAACTATTGCAAGGTTCTAAAGTAACATACAAATCAGCACCTTTTGCATTTTTACCTGCACATTCAATAGCATTTATTTCAGCATGCTTTCCACCAAAATATTTATGCCAACCTCTACCAACAATTTTGTCATCTTTAACTACTACACAGCCAACTTGCGGGTTAGGAAAAACTTTAGGTTCACCCTTTCTTGCAAGATTTATTGCTATTTGCATATATTTATTATTCATAAAAATAAAAAAACCTCAAAAATATTATTTTCGGGGCTTAAATAAATTATTGTTCTTCTCTTGTCCGGACTAAAGCAAAAATAGTTAATTTACAATATTTTAGTAAACTATTATTGCTGTCACCGTCGGCACTAGGTTTACACTAGTTCAGTCTGCATAAAAATGCAGAGTCGCAGGCTTAAAAGAATTTCTTTATCACTGCCGGTAAGGAATAAGGCAATGCCTTTCACCTTCCCCGAAGATTTACATTTATGTGCATATTTTATTTATTTTTTTTAGACCAGTCAAATATTTTACCTAGGCACGTTTATAGAAATCAGTTGGCTGTGTAGTAAATTTATAATTAAACCCAACATTCCCATAATAATCATTTTGATGTTGAGAAAATCTACTGTTCAAATTTAAATAAACAGACAAATCTTTGGAAGCATCATATAAAATACCTGCCCCTATAGAAGTTGACGCCATATCACTCTTCAAACCTTTAATATCCATTTCTTGTGTACCATTTTTAAATGAACTCTTAAAGTTTCCTTCTTTGCCAAAACACAACAAATCAGCTTGAGTAGATAAATACCACTTAAATTTACTATTTATACCATTATTTACTTTAATACCCAAAGAAGAATTTACCCTATTATAAGAACCATCAAAGACAATTAAGTTTGCATCTTCTGCGCCAGTCTCAGAAAACTCATTTCTTGTAACGTGTGAGTAGTCTATATCAACAAACGGCTTCATACAAAAATTATTACTAATATAATAGTTATAAGAAATTTCTCCTGACGAATTAAGACTGTACCCTTCAAAATCAGCACTAGTATTTCTATTTAAATAATCAATATTCCTAGAAGCAAAATAACTTTGTCTTTCTCCAATAACAAAAGTTTTAATTTCAAAATTATTCTCAAAAAATATAGACAAGTAACTACCAACATTGTACCCCTTAATATCTATTTTATCTCTATTTTGTTTAGATTTCATATCTCTATAACCTATAGCTATCCCGAAAATCCTACTATCTTCCCTTAAGGTATCAAAACCCACTTGAGCACCGTTACTCAAAATATTAAAATCCTCTGGAGACTCTAATGTACCTTTAAAATTATTTTGAGCATTAAAACCTTGTACCCAAAAATTTCTCTTATAAAAACTGTCATTATTAGGGTAATAACTTCTATCTAATCTGGACAAAATATTATTTTTATACGTATTAATAGTTGGTACCGTTATAGCATTTGCATAAATATGTCCAGACAAATTAAGCAAAGCATTTTTTTTATCTGAAACACTTGCCATTTTATCTACTACATCTATAATATGAAATAAATCGTTTTGGGATTTACCATAGTCTCCATCTAGAGAAAAAGCAACCTGCCTTTCATTGTCTGTCAAACTGTCAATGTTATTTAACTCATTAACATAAATGTTAAGATTGGCAGACTTCCAAGAAGCATGGTTTCCAGTATCATAAGTTATATAAGAGTTTACTCTATGCATTATATTACCCTGACCATTAGTATTATCTATCAAAATATTACCTTGAGCATTTTGTAAAGAAGAAATAAAATTGTATGTTACAGTTGTTTTATTTACACCAACAAAACTTATTTTAACTTTAGTACCATCTAAATCAGCAGAATTTGTAATAACAAATTTATCTATATTATTACTTTGTAAATCCAAATCATAATAAAATAAAGCACTCGAGCTAAAAGTAGATATTTCTATCACATAGTCTTTTTTCCTATCTAAATTAACTGTAACTGCTGATGAAAAAAAAACATCGTCGCTTTTAAAACTTGACCCCTTACCAAAACTTAAATAACCATCTAATACATTAAAAGTTGTTAGAATAAAATCCCCATTAAGATTAAGAGTTCCTCTGCCAATTTTATTTATAACATCATTACCACTGCTAGAACATCTTATACCACTATTTAGAGTTATACTGCGCATATCTCTGGTATCTAAAGTTAAAGTGTTTAATGAGGCACCAGTAGAATGCCCTCCCATATAAATATCATTTCTTTTAATTTCATTTTTTATTGCCATACTGTTATTATTAAATAAAACATCACTAGTAATAGCTCCTATATAAGAAAACGTACTATCGTATACATAAATTGCTCCTCCTTCTTGAGCAGATTTATTATCGCTAAAAGTAGCGCCATCATTTATTATTATCCCTTTTGAAAATATAGCACCACCTTGAGAAGATGTAGTTTCATTGCCTATTGCAGTAACATAAGATCTAAAAGATACGTACCCTGCGCTAGAATAAATAGCGCCTCCACTTCCATCTGCCTTATTATAAGAAATTATAGTATTACTACTAAATCCTATGTTATTTAAAGCAAAAATAGCGCCTCCACTTCCAGCAGCAACATTGCTTGAAAGTTCTACAGAAGCATAAGCTGACATAAATATAACACTTCCACTAGAATAAATAGCACCACCATCATAAGCTTGTCCAGAATGTAAGGCCTTATTATTTATAAAATAAGCACCACCATAAAATGTAGCAGTACCTACTGCACACAAGGCACCACCATTATATGCAGATGTATTAGAAAGAAATGCTATAGTATCAGTAGGATTTGAAATCCAAATATTTCCTCCAGCATAAACTGCACCACCACATGCACTAGAAGTATTTTGTTCAAAAAATATGGTTCCATTCAAATTAAAATCGGGAGTATCGGTATATATTGCCCCACCTCCATTATTGCTACCTGAAAGCCTGTGACTACCTTTTTGTAACGTAATATTATTTATTGTTACATATCCTTGTCCTGTATCAAAATTAAAAAACTTATTACTCGATGCACTTAAAGTTCTTTTAATACTTTGGCTATTTGAACCTATTATAGAATTGTCAACAATTGATCGTGGAGAAGAAATATCAAAATCCCCAAAAAAAATACCTGGATTAGAATTTGAGATTTGACTCCACTTAGAGTCATCGTTTACATCACTTTGAGTTATGAAATCTATATCTGCATAGCAATAGAAAGGAAGGAAGTTACAAAAAAGCAAAATAATAAATCTTATTACTTTTAACCTTTTTATATTCATATTTAGAATTCTATACAATATTTTTTGTTTTGTCTATAAAACTAAGCTCTAATTTTTATTTATTATTGTTACCAATTTTCAGAAAAAATTTTAACATGTGGGCAAACTCCAATATTATCATCAAAAGATTCCAATTCATCTCCATAAAAGCATATTCAAGTTGTGTAAAATTTAAATTTCATACCAAAATACATTTTTTAAGTTGAACCATATGTAAGCAAATGTAACCTCATAGAAATTTACTTAAAATCCTGAGTTTAAAAAATTAATTGCAATTGGCCCAAAAATAACTATAAAAATTGTAGGAAATATTAACAAAATTAAAGGGATAAGAATTTTGATAGGAGCTTGATAAGCCTTCTTCTCTGCACGAGAATATATATCATTTCTTAAAGAATTTGATAAACGTTTAAAAGACTCTGCCATACCAGAACCTGAATCCAAAGAAGTGTCAATTACTCTAACAAAAAAAGAAAGTTCTTTAATGTCTGTTTTACTAACCATATCAGAAAAAGCATCCTTTTTATCACACCCTATGTATATCTTTGACAAAGCATTTTGAAAATCTTTAATTAAAGGGCCTTCCATTATCTGTACAACTTTATTACTAGCTCTATAAAAATCCAAGCCAGAATCTAACATGATTGACAACAAATCTGCCATATCTGGTAATTGTCTTAAAATAAGATCTTTTCTTCTTTTTAATTGCTCTTTAAGTTTTATAAAAGGTAGAAAAAATCCTCCTAAAAAAACTAAGATAATAACTAAAATATCAATACTAACAAACATTACACAAATTATACCGCCCAGTACACCTAACAATATCTGTAAAGCAAAAAACTCATAAGGATCAATTTTTTTGTTATCAACGCCAAGAGAGTATAAATTCAATTTAATATTATTGATGTATTCTAGGAACTTTTTATTTTTTATATATTTAAACCAACATCCTAATTTTGACGAGATCTTAAAAATAAGAAATTTTATAAAATTTCTATTTTGAGTTTTGTTGATAAAATTATCTACTTTACTTGCTTTTTCAATTTTAGATATTTTGTTACATATAATAAAAACAAGAAAAAATACAAAAATTGTAAAACTTAAATAAAAAAATATTATCATTAAAAATCTATCTCCGTAATTTTTCTTATCACTAAAGATCCTAAACTAACCATAATAACAACTATTAGAAGTAGGATATTGCCTGCAAGAGTCACAAACAAAGGACATATCATGTCCGGTTCTATTAAATACATCATAAAAATTATAATAAAAGGGACTAAAGTGACTATATTGCCTGAAAGTTTTCCCTGAGATGTTAATGCATTTACTTTTGACTTAGTTGCAATTCTTTTAGATATCAGTTCTATGATTTGTTCAAATATATCCTTTAAGCTAGCGCCTGTATCTTTAGATATTTTAATTGTATTCAACACGAATTTAAATTCCTTACTACTCGTTTTAGAAGATACTTGTCCTATTGCTTCATCAAAACTTAAGCCTAAAGTTATAGAATCAGAAATTTGCTCAAATTCGCTTTTTATTGGTTCTTTAAGTTCGTTTTTTACATCAACTATAGCATTTATTACAGTACGTCCTGACTGTAAAGAATTTTTTATGATAGTTAAAGCTTCTACAATTTGTAAATCAATAAGATTTGAAATCTTTTGTTTTTTTAAATAGGTTAAATGCCAATCAAAGTAACTATATAAAATGCACAAAATAACTGAAAAGATGATGTTCTCTATTGCAATAAAAGATACAATAAATATCCCAAACAAAATGACAAATCTTTTTCTTTTAATAATTAAGTTCTTAAAATCTATTTTCTTATTAATTTTTTTATTCTTTGTTAAATTAATGCTTAAAATAAAATATATTAAACAAAATACAAATATAGATAAAGAGACCAAAAATAAAATTTCTCTCATTTAAAACACTCTATATCCACACTAAACCCATTTTGATAGGCAGAACTTATAAATTCTGGGATATAATCACAAAACATAAAGTCTCCAGCAACTACACCATTGCCAAAAGATTTTTGAACATATTTAAAAACAGGCTTTATTTCATATATATTATCGTCATTGGTTTTATGTATTTGAGAAATTGAAGATATTTTTCTTGATCCGTCTTGATACCTTGAAAGTTGTACAATAATATCAACGGCGGAGACAATTTGTGTAATTATAGACCTCTCTGGGATTTCTATCCCTGACATATAAATCATAGCCACAAGTCTAGAAATAGCATCTTTAGGAGAGGTTGCATGCAAAGTAGTGAGACTACCTTCATGTCCTGTAGACATTGCCTGAAGCATATCTAACGCTTCTCCACTACGACACTCGCCAACAATTATTCTATCTGGTCGCATTCTTAAAGCATTTATAACAAGCCTTCTAATCTTTATTTCACCAGTTCCTTCTTGAGACTTAGGTTTACTTTCAAGCCTTACAACATGTTTTTGTTGCAGGTTGAGTTCTGCAGAATCTTCTATAGTTATTAGTCTTTCATTTTCAGGAATAAAAGAAGAAATTATATTTAGTAAAGTAGTTTTACCTGTACCTGTACCGCCAGAAACAATAATATTTTTCTTTAATAGTACGGCGAGTTTTAAGAATTCTACCATGTCTTGATTTATACTTTTTGCAAAAAGCAAGGAATCTATTGAAAGTTTATCTTTAGAAAATTTTCTTATTGTTACAATACTGCCATCCAAAGATATAGGACTTATTACAGCATTAACCCTAGACCCATCTTTAAGTCTAGCATCTACAATAGGAGAAGCTTCGTCAACATGTCTTCCGACTTGATGAATTATTCTATCTATAACTGTTTTAAGATTTGCTTCG
Organism: Candidatus Endomicrobiellum cubanum; assembly: GCF_031278955.1. Taxonomy (NCBI): domain Bacteria; kingdom Pseudomonadati; phylum Elusimicrobiota; class Endomicrobiia; order Endomicrobiales; family Endomicrobiaceae; genus Candidatus Endomicrobiellum; species Candidatus Endomicrobiellum cubanum. The sequence continues at coordinate 13,654 of NZ_JAITJM010000032.1, forward strand.
CTGGAAAATGATAAATCTGTCTTAAATATTTTACCTGACTTTTCCACAAATATATTTTGATGTCCATTTACCATTATCTCTGTAATTGAAGAATCTTCTAACAAATCTTCTAAAACTCCAAGTCCTGCTATCTCATCACAAAGTTCCTTACTTAACCTATTTAAAATTTCTTCCGGTATGTTTAAGTTATTAGTTTTTATTATTTTAAACACTAGACCTTTTGTAATATTTTTCAATTTTTTTTCATCTTTTTCTTGAGCAAATTCTTTTATTTCCTCTATAAGAGTTTTTTGCAAATTATTTTTAAGTTCTTTATAAACATTTTCATTTTGATAATAACTATAATTAGAATTGTCTGTAGATTTTGTTTGCAAAGAATTTAAATTTACAATTTTTTCCAAAGCTGCAACATAGGGATTTGTTTTATCTCGATATGAAAATGTCGGAGACAATATTTGTTTTTGAAGAGAACTGCTAAAATCAGTATCAATAATAGCACCTACACCAAAATCTAATAACATTTTGTCACAATAAAAGTTATAGTCCAAATTAAATCTAAACAAAGTAAAATTTAGTTTACTATTAATAACTCTATATTCTTGCAAAAATAAAATCGTATTTTTTGTAGATAAACTATCAGAAAAGAAAGGTATGAGGCAATGTTTTGCTTCCTTAATTAAACGTAAAACATTTTCGCTTTTCTGATAAGGTAAAATAACATAAACATTTTTAAAATATTCATCTAAAACAAACAAAAGATATATGACACTTTCTATACTATCTATGTTCTCCACTGGATCTTTAATACACAGTATACTGCTAGACCTGCATGTAAATAAATAATCTTTTATAATATTAAAGTTTCCAGTTGTTAAAGCAGGCAAAACATCTTCTATATACTTTATCGAACTTTTATAAACAGACCAAAAAACACTGGAATCTGGCACTGAAAAATCAACAATTATACTATCAGCTTTTTTATTAAGATTTATTGAATCTAACCCAAAAGCTATAAGGGTACACTGTAATAGAGAAGAACCTTCTGGAGATATCAAAAACATTTTATGCCTCAAATAAACTATTAGGATTTTAGAGAGATCATGTTACTTACTCATGCTTGCATACTTATTTATTATCTCCAAAACTTCTTTTTGATTTGTAAGTTTTATGTCTTTTGTATAATTTGGATTATTTACAACTCTTGATAGATCTTTAATTACAGATGTAACTTTTAAAGGATCAATGTCATAATCTTTTGTGTCACCAGTAGGTCTTATTAGGTATTTCAAACTCCCTTTTTGAGAAAAAAGAATAACTTTTTGGGCATCTTGTGTAGACAAAGCTAAAGTTAATATACTAGTATTGCCTATCTCATCATCTTGTTTTCTGGCTGCCCCTATATAGTTATTGCCTACAGCCAAGACCAAAACATTTTGCACTAAAGAAAATACTGTCTCTTGTAATTGCTTATTAGAGTCTGTGTATTCTATTGCTGCAAAAATATCTATCTTGCTGCCAGGAGATAAAATGCCTATACTATCCATATCAAAAGTTATAGATATAGCTTTTTTCCCTTCTGGAATTAAATTGCTTATTCCATATTCGTTTATCTTTGATAATTTGCTTGATAAGACTTGTTCATTTTCTTCTATTGTATTTAATGATATGTATTCGCAGGCCCCATCCGGTAAAAAAAGCTCCTTAATACCATTAAATACTCTTGGTTGAGCATACTCTTTAGGAACATATTTTTCTAAAAGCATATCTTGTTTTATAACCGTCCCTTGAGGTATAACCTGTGAAGCTACAACGACCTTAACTGGCTCAGTCATTACTTTATATTTTGTTTCTAGGTCCGATATATAAATATATGCAAAAAATACAGAAAGGATTGCAAAAATTAAAGCTATAAGTAATATTTTCTTATTACTCATAACTTACTCTTTATCTGCCTTTTGAATAACCTACTTGCGCTTTCAAATTTACTTTTAACTTTTTTTCCTAAAGATTTATATGCAACAAAAACTATGCCTACAACAACTGCCACAATAAGAATATATTCTACCATTCCCTGTCCCTTGTGTCTTCTAATCCAATTAAAATTTAGCATTGATGTCGCTCCTTTATTTTTACTCTAAAATCCTTAACTCATATCTTACTGCGCCATCTTTGGCTCTGCTGTGTTAAAAAACTTGTGTTTATCACACGATAAACTCCTATATTTCGCCTCGCTCTGTCAAAATATTCACAGAAATTATATGCAAGACAGACTCATTTATTTGCGCCATGTATATTTTTTACTTCCAGTTCCTGATAAAACTTCTAGTTTCGATCTTATTTTAATAGTTTCCTTGCCAATAACCTTCAATATTTTAGGTATTTTATACGAATATGTTATCTCTACAAAAGAATTTTTTGGTACTAGTCCTTTAACAATATCTAAAGAGCCAAAACTTGGAATATCTGGCTTTATAAAATCTATGTCAACGTCAACAGGTTTATAGTCATTTATCTCCACTTTTACAATAAGCCTATTTAGATCTAAAACTCTGCCCAGAGTCTTTGCATCACAAAGATAATTTTTTATGTCATTTTCTATATACTTTTTATCAAAATTAGTATAGGTAATTAAATCTATGCCATATTCTGTAGCTGTTAATATTTGTTGCCACGTTAACATAAGGCTAGCAAACCACACAACTGCAAAAAGAAAAACAACAATTAATGGGGCTATTAAAGCAGCCTCCACTAACGCTTGCCCCCTTAACTGTTTAAGATACTTCATAACTTATAAATCTTGTTTATGAAGTTGTTCTTCTGTATAATCTATCATTCTCTTTTCAGGTCTTTTCGCAAGTCTTCTCAAAAATAATCTTAATTTATCCATATATTCAAAAATTGCAGGTACGACAATTAATGTAAGAACTGTAGAACTTATAACGCCTCCTATAACAACAATTCCCATACCTTTTCTAAACTGGCCTACTTCGCTAAGACCTAACGCTGTTGGTAACATCCCAGCTATAAGAGCAAAAGACGTCATAAGTATAGGACGAAGTCTTACTATGCCAGCCTTTATTATAGCGTCATCAATATTTAAGCCGTCTCTCATCTGCTGTTGGATATAGTCTACTAAAAGTATAGAGTTTTTTGCCACAATACCTAACAGCATTATCATTCCAATAAGCGTAAACATATCTATTGGCTGCCTTACCATAAGTAGAGCCAAAAGCCCACCTATAATAGCTAAAGGAAGAGCTATCATAATTGTAAATGGTGTAATAATAGACTCATATAAACTTGCAAGTACCATAAAAATAAATATAAGAGATAACCCCGCAGCAATGATAATACTCTTAAACATTTCCGCCATGTCTTCAGCATTTCCAAAAAGTCCAAACCGCACATGTTTCCATTGTTCTAGATTTTCAGGTTTTGACTTTTCTTCATTAAATATTCTAATAGCTTCTTTTTGTATTTCGTTTATTGTCCCGCCTGCTGCAAGATTACCCTCAACTGAAATATAACGTACTCTATCTTCTCTAAATATTTGAGTAGGCCCTTCAGCCATTTTTAGAGAAGCAACATTCTTTAACTTTACAAGCTTATTATTTACATTGTTTATATAAATAGCATCTAAATTTTGAGCGATATCCTGCTGGTCTTGAGCAAATCTAACTTTTATATCATACTCTAAACCATTATCTCTAAATTTACCTGCCAAGGCGCCATCTATCATGGCTCTTACTTCATTTCCTACAACAACAGAACTTACACCGTAATCTTCCATTTTTTTAGGATCCATCTGTATTTGCACTTCGGGTTTGCCAATTTTATAGTTGGAATGCACGTCTACAAAATAAGGTATTTCTTTAAACCGTTTTATTAAAACTTGAGACACATCATACAAGACATCTATATTGTCTCCATTGAGTTCCATAATAAACTCGCTTTCCCCACCACCGCCAACACTCTGCCTCACTATGGAAACTTCCAATTCATCGCCAAACTTTTCTTTAAAAACTTCTCTAAGATAATCTTTCATTTGCGAACTTGAACGTGTTCTTTTAGAAATATTCTTGTTTTTCTTTTTACTAAAAAGCCCAAAAAATTCCCCTTTAGATTCTGCCGGAATCATTTTTACATACATGCTTGATTGACTTGCAAGGTTAGAAAACATTCCACTTTGCCCTACTGCCACAGAAACAAGCTCTATATTTGGATCGTTCATTAATATTTCTTCAACTTGTCTAGTATATCTATCCATTTGATCTAAAGAAGTGCCTGGCTTTGATTGCAAGTTAATATTAAACTCGCCCCATTCAGCAGCAGGCATAAAGGTAGCTTTTAAATATTTTTTTGCCACGCTAATAGTAAAGATAAATATAAACGCTGCAATTATAAGAGTCGTAAATTTCCAACTTATAGAAAAACGGTTCTTATTTTTACCAAATTCAAAATCTACAACTTTTGCTTTTACAATAAATAATATTAATTTTTTATATGCTCTCTCCAAAATGTTAAAACATAGATTAAACCACTCTACTGTAAACTTTCTAAAAATTTTAATTATAAATTCTTGAGGTTTACCTTTTTTTGCTTTTTTAGCATTATGGTCAGGAATCATATATGCTGAAAGTAAAGGAGCAATAGTTAAAGCGTCCAATATAGATATGAACATTGCAAACACAACTGTTAACCCAAATTCTTTAAAAAATTGCCCCATAACACCACTTAAAAAAGCTACAGGCAAAAATACAGCAATCACAGTGCTTGTAGTGGCTATAACTGCTAAAGTAACCTCATTTGTTCCATCCAAAGCCGCTTTTATAGGATTTGATCCTTCCTCATAATGCCTAAAGATATTCTCTCTAACAACAATAGCATCGTCAATCAAAAGACCAACAGCCAGCGATAAAGCCATTAAAGACAATACATTTAAGCTAAATCCAAATGCATACATAAAAACAAAAGAGCCTATTAAACTGTTTGGCAAAGAAAGCGCTGTAATAAAGGTTGAACGCCAACTAGCTAAAAATAAATAAACTACAATTATTGCAAGAAAAACGCCCTCAATAATTGTGGATTTAACATTTTCTATGTTCATTCTTACGCCATGCGCAGAATCTGAAATCATAGTAAGCTGTGGTCGCCCATCATACTGTAAATACTTTTGATTGACTTCGGCAATCTTTTTCTTTATCCCATCTGATATTGCTACGTCGTTACCTTTTGCTTGTCTATAAATTTGCAAAAGAAGAGCAGGCTCAGAAGCAAAATTACCATTTTTTTTAATATCTATTCTTGCACGCGAAACTTCTTTTTCAACCCCATCCTCTACAGCAGCAACATCTCCAACTGTAACACGTCTATCATTGCCTAAAAAATTTACAACAACATCATTAATCTGAGCAACAGATCTAAATTCCCCCAAAGTTCTAAATTCTACTTCGTTTGCACCTCTGTTTACTTTTCCAGCAGGGATATTTAAAGAATTAGATTTAATTTTTGCTGCAAGAGATGTAAGAGTGAGCTCATAATTTTTAAGTTTGTTCTTATCTGCATTAATATGTATTTCTCTTTTTTGTCCACCAATAATGTTTATCTGCGACACTCCAGAAACTTGAGCTAAATCTTTAGAAACTACATCGTCTGCAAAATCATACATCTGTTTAGGTGTAAGACCCTTTGCCTTCAAACTGATAGTTCCTATAGGAAGGCTGTTAATATCTGCCTTCATTATTACTGGTTCTTTTATATCGTCAGGTAAGTCAAGTCTAATTTGCCCGACTTTGTCTCTAACTTCTTGAGTTGCAATGTCAGGATTTTTTGAAAGTTGGAATTCACAAAAAACTACAGACATATTATCTTGATTTATTGAACTGACGTGTTTTAAAGCGGAGACACCACTGACTGCATCTTCTATAGGTTTTGAAACAAGCTGTTCAATTTCAGCTACGCCTGCACCAGGGTAAGAAGTCATAATTAAAACATATGGAAATTCCACATCAGGGAACATTCTCACGCTAAGTTTATTTAAAGAAACAGCTCCCAAAATTACAAACACCATAAGCAACGCTATTATAAAAGTCGGGCGTTTAATTGCTATTTTTGCTAAATTCATTATATTATCCTCTAAACTTTAATTTACTTTTACTTATTGTAATTATAAAATGCTTTTGCTGTCTCAGATATTCTAATAAGCTCCAAAATACTTCCAAGAACATTTAGCGTAGCGTCATCTAAAGCTTGTTCTGTCTGTAAAACTAAATAAGTTGTAGTTCTGCCTGTTTTTAATAATTTTTCATCTTCTTGTTTTCTTTGTTTTTGTATTTGTTCTATTTCTACAGCAAGAGTATTTTTTAATTTTGCATCATTCCAATCATCTAAAAATTGCTGCCAATCATTATTCTCTTTAATGGATAATGATTCTGCTTTTTTTTGAGCTGAAATCTTTGCTGCTTCGTAGCCTTGACTTAATATCCCTCTTAATTTAAAGTTTAAAGGCAAACTATACTTTAATCCTATCGAATATGAAGGTTTTTTGGCTTTTGTTAAATCATCTTGAACAATATCAAGCTTAGTGCTTACACTATTAAGAGCATATTGTCCACTCAAAACTAAATCGGCTCCACTAGTCTTTTTATTTGCTATTTGATCATACATAGCACTGTTCACATCTTCTAAGCTAGAAAGAACATCCAGTCTTGTACAATTTTTTTCTGGCTCGTAATCACTATTAAAAAATTCCCCTTTTTCTTCAAACTTTTCAACGTCATATTTAATATTCACATCTGCAATAGCCAAAAACTGATTTACCACTCTGTTTGCTTTATTTTCTTGTTCACAAGCAATTTTTAAATTCAAATTGCCAAGCTTTACTGCTGCTTGAGATTGCAAAATATCTGCCTTTTCTGCTAAGTCCATACTAAATCTTTTTTGGTTCCAGTCCAAAATTTTTTGTACTCTATTTAAAGCATTCTTCCTAAAATCTACAACCGTTTTTGCATAAGATAAATTCCAATAAGCCATTTTTGCATTAAGTAAAAGGCTTTGTTTTTGATACTCCAGCAAATACAAAGCCGCCTTTGCGGTAGCTCTAGACTTTGCAATAGAGGCTTTTGTAGAAGCACCATTTATGTCTTTTAATAACGACTGCTCTAATTTCACAAACGGAGCAACATCAATAGTGCCAAGATCTTCGTCTTTATCTGCAATTTTATAGTTACTCTGAGAACCGTTTAACCCAACAGAAACTTGACTACCAAAGCCAAACATCTTATTTATAGCTGCATCACAAGCAAATTTCTCTATCTCGTCAGGTATAAGATCTAAAGAAAGAGGCCTTTTACTCTTATCGTCAGCATAATTAACTCCTACATTTAAAGAATACGAATACGCCATTTCTAATTGAGCAAGTTTTCCCTTAACCGCATCAATGTTTGATTGTATAGACTGTAACTCACTATTATTTTTTAAAACTAAATTTAAATAATTGTCCAAATTTAAAACATCTGCATATACACTTGCGGCAAAACAATAACACAAAAAAACAACTACTACTCTTACAATCTTGTTCATTTACTTACATCTCCTATTCATAAAAACTAATTTAAGGATTTCTCTAAAAAACCTAACTCTAACCTGCCTTGACCTTTTGGGTTCCCCCTTTCCACCTTTTTTATGAGTGCTTTTCCTTTTTTTTTCGTTAAAGCGGTCAAGTCAGATTCTAACGCTACCACAACCTCGACATGACTAGTGTGCGCAAATACATCGATAGGTACAATTTCTGTCAAATTGTACTTGCCACTTTCAACAATAATTTGTAAGTCTCTTCCTAAAGTAGAAGGATTACAAGAGACATAAACAATTCTTTTTGCTTTTGAAAAAAGCAAAAAATTAATGACTTTTTCTGTAAGCCCAGCACGAGGGGGATCAACAACTACCAAGTCAAAGTTATACTCTGTTGTATCAACCCAATCCTGACAACTAGCAACAAAAAATTGAGCATTATTGATATTGTTCAATATCAAATTTTCTTTTGCACTTGCAATTGCCTCAGGTATTATATCTACACCTACTACTTCTTTAACACTACAAGCTACAGATAAACCTATAGTACCCGTCCCACAATACAAATCCAATAATGTATCATGTTTGGAAGGTTTTAAAAGTTTTAACACCTGATTATACAAAATTTCCGTGCCTTTTGAGCTTGTTTGAAAGAAAGAAAAAGGTGAAATGTTAAAGTAGAAATCTTTACTGCCAACGTTAAGTTTTTCTCTTATACAAGGCTTTCCATGCAATAAAATAAGTTTATTTACAACTACAGCATCTGACCTTCTAGAATTTATAGTCCAGTACAAACTATCAACAAAAACTGAAAGCTCATTTACAATAGGTCTTAATACATCTTGCCCCATTGTAGATTCATTTGTCACTATATTTACAAGAAGTTGGTTATTGTTTTGAGCTTTACGCAAAACTACATGTCTAAAAAAACCTTCATGTTTTTTATTGTCATAAGCAAACAGTTTACTTTCTTTAGCAAAATGTTTAACAATATCTACAACTTTAATAAAATCTTTGTCACATATATAGCAAGGTGGAACTGGGACATACTTATTGAAATTTCCTTTCTCATGAAGTCCTAAGTCTACAGTGCCCCTACTGTTAAAAAAACTGAATTCCATTTTATTTCTATAATACCATTGTAAAGGACTTGGTATTATCGTAGAAATATTTAAATCTGTAAAGCTTAAAAGTTCTTTTAAATACTCTTGTTTTAGAATTAATTGATTTTCGTAAGACAGGTTCTGGAAATAACACCCTCCGCAAATACCAAAAGAACTGCATCTAGGATTAATTCTATCTTTAGATTCTAAAACAATGCTCTTTAAAATACCATCTCTATAAGTTTTTTTGTCTCTTACAACTAACACTTCTGCAGTCTCTTTTGGCAAGAGCCAGTCTGTAAACAAGACTAAACCATCTTCACATCTGCAAAGAGATTGCCCAGGAAAAACAATTTTCTCACAAACGACATTTATAATCTGATTTTTTAAGGACATGAATTTACTTCTTTCAAAGACTTTATCTCCTCTTTTGCAGCTTCTAAATCTAAAAGAGTGGCTTGTAATTCTACAATTTTAGCCTCTAACTTCTCATATAGTTTAGTATTGTTAATAGATTGAACCATTTGGGAAACAAAAACTAAAATATTTCTCAAATCTGACTGTGTAAATATGACATCATCAGAAGTCTTTGTGAATACTAAATAACCAATTATTTCCCCGATAAAAACCATCGGATAAACTAAAACGCTTTTAACTTCTGTTGTAGAGTCAAATATATCAGAGAATTTTTCTGTTATATCACTACTATTGATAATTAAAGGCTCATAATTACCTGATTTTCCTTGATGAATTTTAGAAACAAAAATTTCCAATTTTCTTCTATAAACATCAAATATAGGGATAGAAGACGCTGCTAAATACATTTGTTTTTTCGTATCTTCTAAAAAAATTGAAACATCGTTTGATGAAATCGCATTCTTAAGAAGAGATATAAAAACTGGAAAAAGCTCTTCTAATTTTACGCTTGAAAATATAGCAGTTGAACTTTCGTATAAGGCTAAAAGTATTTTAAGTTCCCTTTTTTCCATAGCTTTTTCTACTAGAGCAGAAAGTTCATCTATGTTAAAAGGTTTTTGAACAAAATCGTAAGCTCCACTACGCATAGCATATAATGCATTGTCCATAGTAGCATGCCCTGTCATTATTACAACTTCCGTTTCTGGAGATTTATCTTTTATAGTTTTTAAAAGAGTAATGCCGTCAACTTTGGGCATTTTTATGTCAGAAACCACTACATTGATTTTGTTGGAAGTAATTTTTGATATTGCGTCTTGCCCATCAACAGCAAACAAAACATCATAGCCCAAACTTACAAACTCTTGAATCAAGAGATCTCTTATAGCTTGCTCATCATCAACAATTAGAATCTTACCCTTGCTTACAGACATTTTTCACCTCTTATTATCTATAATTAGTAAACTGTAAAGGCAAAGAAAAAGAAACTTCTTTTAAATAAGCTATTACCTGCTGTAAGTCGTCTTTTTTGGGAGAAATCACTTTTACTTTTGAGCTATCTATTTGTGTCTGGACTTTTATTTTAGAATCTCTGATAAGTTTTGATAACTCTTTTGCTTTATCTGAAGGAAGTCCAGAAACAATTTCAGCAACCTGCCTAATATACCCTTCAAAAGCTTTTTCTTGAGTTTTATAATTTAAAGACTTTATAGAAACACCCCTTTTTGCAAAACGACCCTCTAACATATCTTTTAAAGCTTTCATTTTATAATCGTCATCTGCAACAAGTGTAATCTTTTTATCATTTTTATTTAACTCTATAGAAGATTTACTCCCTTTAAAGTCAAATCTATTTGAAAGTTCTTTTTGCGCTTGGTTAACAGCATTTTCAACTTCCATCATATTTACTTCAGAAACAATATCAAAAGAAAATTTATCAGCCATTTCAATTCTCCAAAAATAATCTATTTAACATTACCTTTTATAATTATATACACAAAGAAAAAAATGAAAAACAACATAAAAACATACGCTGGCCAATCTGACACAAAATCAATGTACATTTATTCCTCCTATGCCAATATTTAAAATGATTTGTATTGTACTTTTTTTTATATTCTGTATCAAGAATTTGTTTGGACCCATTCAGAAAGTTCTTTTTTAGAATGAGACCAATCTATTTCGTTTGTTGCTCCATATTATAGTATCGACAAAACAAAGGAGCATGAGATAAAATCTAATATCTCATCAATACTGTTTGCTTTATATATGTCAATATAATCATCTTGGCTAACACTAAAACTCTGACCAAAATATTCATTTAATATTTCTATGTAGGGTATGGTGTGGCAAATATAAAGCTTTCCATCTTTTAATTGATACAGCTGTTAGATTGTCCGCACAACCTAAAACTTTTCTCTGCGTCTTGAAAACCATTAACATCTAGTTTCATGGCAGACCATTCAAGTTTGTCCTCCCCTTCTACCTGACTTGACCGTTTTAAGGAAAAAAAGGGGGAATCACTCATAAAAAGGTGGTTTGGGGGAACCCAAACAGATGTTTTTATATAAAAACATGTAATTTTTGTTTTTTCTAAAAAAGGAGTTGTCCTCTAAACAACTATATATTATTTTACATAATTAGTGTATATTATGTAAAATAATAGTCTAAATAGATATTTAGACTATTATTTATGTTAAGATATAAAGAAAAGATAAACTCTTTTATAGAAGAGAATATGTATTAAATACTTTTATATTATTGCTTTTTCTTTCGGGGGAACCCAAAAGGTCAAGTCAGGTTCTATCATTCCATTCGAAGAAGCATATGTTATTTTCACACCATAAGATTTTGAAAGTGAATTAATTGCTTCCATATCTAAACTTATAGGATAATGACTAATGTAAATTTGTACTTTATTTTGTCTACAACTTTCCCAAAAATCTTTAATCTATTTCAATAATAATATTCCATTTGTAATAATAGATAATCCTGCTGCCTTAAAATTCATCCTTGCAGTATAAAAAATTCACACAAATTAGAATGTAATAATGGTTCTCCACCCAAAAAATTAACATCTTCCACCTTTCCATTTGATAGCAAGGCAAGTCTTTGACAATCATTTTTGAATTGCGCTAAATCAAGGTAATATTCTTTAGATAATGGAGAAAAATGACTACAGCTCTTACAATTTAAATTAACAATGGTCCGTAATATGCACTTCAAATTTTAATGTTTTTCTTTTCTGCAGACCATAATTTACTTTTCTATTTGCTAGAAATTGACGTCTAAATAAAATTACCCAATTAGAGATAAATTTCTTTAACATTTCCTTCGTATTTCTATACATTTACAGTTCTCCAGAAATATCATTTATAAGTACCTAGAAACCCTGCTTTAGAACTTTTCCCTTGTACATTGGCGACATTAAACGTAACTTTTCAACAATCTTAGGCAAGTGTTCTAAAACATAATCAACATCGTTTTGGGTATTATAACATCCAAAAGAAAACCTTATAGTTCCTTGAGCTGCTATTGGGTCAACACACATAGCCTGCAAAACATGCGAACCTCCCAAACCTACAGCACAAGCTGAACCTGTAGAAGCAGCTATACCACACATATCTAACATCACAAGTAGCGCTTCTCCCTCTATATATTTAAAACTCACATTTAAAATACTAGAAACAGCTTTACTACCACTTCCATTTATTATTACTTCTGGAATTTTTTTTATAACTCCCTCTTTTAATTCCTCTCTTAAAAATAACACTCGTTTATTATTTTCTTCCAAATAAGCATTAGCGATTTCAAAAGCTTTAGTAATGCCAACAATGTAAGGTATATTTTCCGTTCCTGGTCTAAGCTCACTTTCTTGACTGCCTCCAAAAGTTATAGGTTTAATTTTTGTCCCTTTTTTTACATATAAAACACCTATACCTTTTGGGGCATAAAACTTATGGCCAGAAATTGCCAGCAAATCTACCTTTAATGCTTTAACATCTAAATGAACTTTCCCTGCTGTTTGAACTGCATCTGTATGAAAATAAATCTTGTTATTCCTGCTCTCATTTATTGTTTGTAAATATGCCCCTATTTCTTCTATAGGTTGTATTGCTCCTACTTCATTATTTGCATGCATTATACTTACAAGAACAGTGTCATCTCTAACAGTCCGTTTAAAATCTTCTAAAGAAATAACTCCATCTTTGTCCACATCAAGATAAGTCACATTATAACCATTCTTTTCAAGATATTGGCAAGAATATAAAACAGCATGATGTTCAATTTTTGTAGTGATTATATGCCCTTTAAAATCATGAGCATTTAATATTCCAAAGATTGCAATGTTGTCTGACTCTGTACCACAACCAGTAAAAAATATTTCGTCTACACTTGCGTTTAAAAGAGAAGCTATTTGTTCTCTAGAATTATTTAAAGCTTCTTTAGCTTGCCTTCCAAAAGAGTGGATACTTGAGGCATTACCATAAATATTAGCGAAGTATGCTTCCATATCTTTTATAACTTCAGCATTTACAATTGTAGTGGCACTATTATCTAAGTAAACTTTTCTTGATTGCATTTTATATGTTAACCTGCCTTTTAGAAACTTCTTGCTTGTTTCTGTTATGCTCTTCTAAGTCATCTGCAAATAAATGTTCTCCATTTCCTTTAGAAACAAAAAATAAACTTCTCACGTCTGAAGGATATAATGCCGCATTTATTGAGCCTACTCCGGGACTACATATAGGACCGGGAGGCAAACCAAAATGTAAATACGTATTATAAGGAGATTTAAATTTTGTATCTTTTATAGTAAGTTTTTCTTTATTTATGCCCATAGCATACAAAACAGTCGCGCAAGATTGCAACCTAATTTTTTTCTTGAGCCTATTATGAAAAACTGCAGATATTATAGACTTTTCATTTGGCTTTACTGCTTCTTTTTCAATAATTGATGCAAGAATTACAATATCTTTAAAATCCATATTCATTTCTTTTGCTCTTAGCAACATAGCAGGCGTTATTTTTTTATTAAATTCATTGTACATCATATCTATTATTTGCTCTTCACTAACACCAGGAACAACAAAATACGTTTCTGGCATTAAGTAACCTTCTAGGTTGCGTAGTGTAGAAATTTTAATAAATTTTTCTTTATCTATTTCTATTGTCTTAGATATTATCTGAGCTGTTTGTTTTATATTATTACCCTCAGGTACAGTAACCTTTATATTATTCTTTGATCCTGTCGTTAAACCTTTTAATATTGTAACCATAGTGCCTTTGTAAGAAAAAGTATATATGCCTGCTTTTAATTTATTGCTTGAATTTGTCAACCTAACTATTTTCATAAATAATCTTTTTGACACTATGAGATGGTTTTCTTTAAGTTGGTTTGCAACAGAAAAAAAAGTAGCGCCTTGATTTACCACTATTGTAATTTGTCTATCTGGAAGCAACAAATATATAGATAAAAAAATAACAATAAGTACTAGTATAATCAGAAAAATTCTTATTTTTTTAGCCACAATTTTTCAAATTCCTTATTTATGTCATTTTTTACATCAACGTCAAATTTTCTTACTTTCTGCACATTATCGTGTTTAGCTCTTTTAGATAAAAATACTTCCACGCTTTCATGCTTTGCTCCACTTGCACCAATTCTACGTATTATTCCTCTATCGTTTGTAACAACCGTTATATTATATGGATTTTCTGACATGTCTACAATTTCTACAATAATGTCGTCTGCAGATAATACACCATCACTAAATATTACTTCTATATCACACATACAAATTTTACTATAACCGCTTGTTTGACAAAGATTTTTTGATTTAGAATCAAAAATTACTGATATAGAATTTTTTAAACTGCCATGCGGCCTAAATTCTCTGATAAACTTAATTAATATATTACGCCTGTTTTCTAACGTATTAGACACAAACATATCATCTGAATTTATTACATTGTAACCATCTACTATATAATGCATTAAATCCTCAAGAATAATAGACTAAATGACTTGATTTTAGATTACTATAAGATCTGTAAAAACATTAACACATATACTTACATACCATTTCTGACTCTGCTGCTGAGTTAAAAATTGTGTTTATCACATAATAAATTACGGTTTTTGCCTTTCTATTGTCAAAAATTTCACATATACGTATTAAGATTTTAGAAATATTCATAAAATTTCTTATAGAGTTTTATTAGATTTCATATCTAAATAAGTTTGCAAAATAAAAGAAGCTGCTATTTTATCTTTTAAACCCTTGCGTTTGTGTCTTGACACATTTGCCTCACACACCAACATCCTTTCTGCTTGGGATGTGGTGAGACGCTCATCTATTGTTGTAACATCAACATTTGATATCAGTTTAATTTCTTCTATAATCTTACGCACGGTCTGGGCCATTTCGCCCTGCGTGCCATTCATGTTTATTGGCAGGCCAAACACTATGCACGACACATCGTTTTTTTTTGCAATATCTACAATCTTTGCAGCATCTTTTTTTAAAGAAACACTTTCAATCACAGCAAAAGGGCTAGCAACAACTTGTAAAATATCTGTCATTGCTATTCCTATGCGCTTTAGACCATAATCTACACCCATAATTCTACTCATATATACCTACTTTATAGGCCTTATCTAAAAACCCTTATTTAATTTCTTTATCAATTGCTTCTTCAACGGATTTATCCGAAGCTTTACTTATCGTTGTATTAGAAACTTTCACATTCGGAGCACTAAAACATTTTTCTAAGCATATAGATGCAGATATATTTACTTTATCTTTATAGTTTTTATTTCCAACATAATCGACAATGTGTTTTAAAATTTCTTTTGACCCTTTTTTCATGCAGTGGTTACCAAAACAAACTTTAATATCTACACCGCCATTACTACTATTATCTGATATTACTACACTTTCCTTATAGCGTTTTCTATATTTGTAATGCGTATGTAAATACTCATGAGCTTTCGTACTACCAGGAGCATTACCAAGGTAGTCATTATATAATTTTTGAACATAAGGATTATCTTGCGGTTTATGAAGTTCTAAAGTTTTATCATTTTCGTATAAAACTTTAGCTCTATTTTTTCTTGTAGATAAATCATTATAAATAGGCTGACCTGCACCTCCTACACATCCTCCTGGACAGGCCATAACTTCTATAAAATCATATTTTCTTCTTTCGGCTTTTAACTCTCTTAAAACTTGTCTTGCATTTTTGAGACCATATATAATTACTATTTTTAATTCCCTTCCAGAAAGATTTATTTTTGCTTCTCTTCTTCCATCTTCACCTCTTACAAAACTAAACTGTTCAGACTCATCTTGCCCATCAGTCATACCACTTGCCACATTCCTTAAAACAGCTTCTGTTACCCCTCCAGAATTCCCAAATATTATACCCGCCCCAGTTTTAAAACCAAGCGGCATATCAAAAGCATAAGCATCTAAATCTTGAAACCTTAATCCTGCCTCTTCTATCATCATTGCAAGTTCCTGAGTAGTAATAACATAATCAATGTCTATCTCTCCATTATTTGCAAGTTCTTTTCTTCTTGCTTCATACTTTTTAGCTGTACATGGCATTATAGAAACAACGACTAAATCTTCTTTGTTTACACCTAAAATTTTTGGCATAATCCTTTTGGCAATTGATCCATACATCCCTTGAGGAGAACGACAAGTTGAAAGACTTTTGATAAATTCCGGATAGTATTGTTCAACAAACTTTACCCAAGCTGGGCAACAAGAAGTAAATAAAGGGAGGTTATTATTTTCTTTTATCCTCTCTAGAAATTCATTAGCTTCTTCTACTATGGTCATGTCTGCCGTAAATGATACATCAAAAACTTTATAAAAACCCATCATTTTTAAAGCTGTAACAATTTTCCCCGCTGCTTCAGTTCCATTTTCTTTGGCAAGTCCAAAAACTTCTCCAATTGCAGCCCTAACAGCGGGAGCAATAGCAACCACAACCTTTTTATTTTTATTACTTAGAGCTTTCCATACATCTTTAACCTCTGATCTTGGAATAATTGCTCCTGTTGGACAGACCCTGCTACACTGTCCACAATACACACATTCTGACAACTCTAAATCCTTTCCAAAACTTGGACAAACTACAGATTTCGAACCTCTATTTACAAACCCTAGCGCTCCTATACTCTGTACTTCGTCACAAAATCTTACACAATCACCACACAAAATGCATTTATCTTGCTCCCTAACTAAAGCATATGTAGATAGATCTCTGTCTGTTTTATGAACAACATTTTTGAATCTAACGTTTTCTATTCCAAGTCTTCTTGCAAGAGTTTGAAGTTTACAACTTTGACTTTTTTGGCAAGTAGTACATTCTCTATCATGATTTGCAAGTAATAGTTCTACTATAATCTTTCTCATGCTTATTATTTTTTCAGTATTTGTACTAACAACCATTCCAGAAGTTGCAGGAGTAGAACATGCAGGAATAATACCCATACCTTCAACTTCAACCATACAAAGCCTACATGAACCATAAGTACTTAGCTCTGAATGATAACAAAAAGTTGGAAGCTCTATTTTAGCTTTTTGTATAATCTCTAAAATATTTTTTTCATTCTCAAAAAAAATTTTTACACCATTTATTATCAAATATTTTTCCATAATTAACTCCTGGAAATAGCATTAAATTTACAAGAATCTTTACATATTCCACATTTAATACATTTTGATACATCAATTTTATACTGTTCTTTAGGTTTTCCTAAAATAGCTTTTACAGGACATTTACTTGCGCATAAACCACAACCGATACATTTATCTGTGATTTGATAATTTAATAGTTTGGCGCACTCTCCTGCGGGACATTGTTTATCTTGTACATGCGCATCATATTCTTCCTTAAAATATTTCAAAGTAGACAGCACTGGGTTTGGAGCTGTCTTTCCAAGCCCACATAAAGAACCTATTGCAACTGCATTTGCAAGTTCTTCTAAGACAGATAAAGTATTTTTATCTGCCCTGCCCTCCGTTATGTCTGTAAGCATCAAAAGCATCTGCAAAGTACCCTCTCTACAAAGAACACATTTGCCACAAGATTCGCTTTGAGTAAACTGCATAAAAAATTTTGCAACATTTACCATACAGTTATGTTTACTCATAACAACAAAACCACCAGAACCAACCATCGCCCCAACAGTTTTTAAAGAGTCATAGTCTAAGTTCATGTCCAAATGTTCTTTGGTTAAACAACCTCCTGACGGACCACCTATTTGTACGGCTTTAAAATTGTCCTCATTTACTACGCCTTTTTCGTCAGGTACGCCTCCTGCTATATCAAAAATAACATGCCTTAGAGTTGTCCCAAATGGGACCTCTATAAGTCCTGTATTTAAAACATTCCCTGTTATTGCAAAGATTTTTGTTCCTGAAGAATTTTGAGTTCCATTCTTTTTAAAAGCATCTGCACCATAATTAATTATTATAGGTACATTGGCAAGCGTTTCAACATTATTTATAGCAGTAGGTTTACCCCAAAGACCGCTTTGGGCAGGAATAGGCGGTTTTGGCGATGGCATGCCTCTTTTCCCCTCAATGGAAGCTATTAGTGCTGTTTCTTCTCCACAAACAAAGGCTCCTGCTCCTTCCATAACATGCAAAGTAAAATTGTGCCCTGAATCAAAAATATTTTTGCCAAGCACACCAATTTCTGTAGCAGCTTTTACAGCCTTTTGCATCCTAGAAACTGCTAAAGAATATTCTGTTCTAACGTATATATAACCTTCGTCTGCACCTATTGCTTTTGCTGCAATTATTAAACCCTCTATCACATTATGAGGATTACCTTCCATAACGCTTCTATCCATAAAAGCGCCGGGGTCTCCTTCGTCCCCATTACAAATCATGTACTTTTTTTCTGATTTTTGAATTCTTGTGAAATCCCACTTTCTACCTGTTGGGAAACCTGCTCCACCACGCCCTCTTAAGCCAGAGTTTATAAGCTCATCACAAATTTCTTTATCTGTCATATCCACACAAGCTTTTTTAGCGGCCCTATATCCACCACTAGCTATGTATTCTTGTATATTTTCAGGATCTATAACACCACATTCTTTCAAAACCACTCTGTTTTGCTTTGTGTAAAAAGGTATATCACCTTGCCCTTTACAAACTTTGCCATTATCATGATAACACAACCTCCCTACAATCCCATCTTTTAAAACGCTTTCCTCTAAAATTTCTTTAACATCTGAATTTGTAACTTTTGTATACAATATCCCTTGTGGCAAAATGTTTAATAAAGGTCCATGTTGACAAAATCCCTGGCAACCACTTCTAGAAATCAGAGTTCCTTTACTTTCTTCTTTTAATTCTATATGAGCATCTATACCCATTTCTTTAGACATATCTACAAGACTCTTAAATACATCCAAAGAACCATTTGCCACACAACCTGTCCCTGCGCATACAACAATTCTTTTCTTTATATTTTTGTTTAAGGTATTAAATCCTTTGGTTATGTTCTCCAAATCTATGGCCATACTTTTACTCCTTTGTATTGGTTGTGTCTAAAACCCTTAACATATATTATCAATTAGAGCAACAGCTTTGGACGCAGTCATTTGCCCATATACTTTGCCGTCAATAACAATAGCTGGAGCAAGGCCACATGCTCCAAGACAAGCAACTGTTTCCAAAGTAAAAAGCATGTCTTTTGTTGTGGTTTCCGAACCATTCAAATTCAGTTTTTTCTTTAAAGCATCTATTATAGTTGATGATTTTTTTACATGGCAAGCTGTTCCATCACAAATCCTTATTATATGCTTGCCTTTGGGAGTTAATGAAAAATGGGAGTAAAAAGTTGCTACACCATAAACTTTTGCGGGAGATATATTTAAAGCTGAAGATATAAAAGCTAAAATCTCCTGAGGTAAGTATTTGTACTCTTCTTGTGTAGCTTGCAGAATTGGAATTAATTTAGACTTGTCAAAGGCATGCTCTTCTAAAATACTACATACTGATCTAAATTTCTCATAGTTTGATTTCATTTATCTCTCCGTAGACAGTTTTAGTGAAAACTTATATATTTTAAGTCTATCTAAAAACCCATTTTAGCTTTTTACATCATTAGGAGAAAATAATTTTTTTATCTATAAAAATAAAATTAAATTTTAAATATTTGCTACTTTACGATAAGCTATATCTAAAGATAAACTTCAATATTATAAAAGACACAGATTTTTTAGATTTAATCGATTTGTTAATTTTTACTATTATAATTATAAATAAACCATTTAATTTTTAAAACAGCTTTTTTTGTTGATATAAAAAATTGTTTTATACTTTCAAATAATTTGTCAATTTCAAAACTGTTTTTAACTGTACTAGCTTTATTATATATGGAATAAACATTTTCTGCAATAAACTCTTTAGCATCTACACTTTTTTTATTTTCTTGGGGGTTTATTGGTTTATAAGGCTCCTCTAAAATAACTTCTTTTGAATTTGACATATTTACATTATCATTAGCAAATAGAAAGGGACCTGTACAAAATAATAAAAAGAAAATTAAATTTTTTATCATGTTAATTTTTTTGTTTTGATAAAAGATACTTCAGTATCAGTGGTGTAACAAAAGTTGTAAGCATTATAACTGCAACTAAAGCACTATAATCTTTTATGCCAAAAACATTATTTTTTAAACCAATACCAGCAAATATTAAACCTACTTCCCCTCTTGGGACCATAGAAACACCTATTAACAGTTTATTAATCCCTTTTTTAAGTACCACAAATCCAGACACTGTTTTACCAACAAAAGCAACTACAAACAATACAGTCATTAAAACTATAAGTTCTCTATTTACAGCAATAAAAGGATTAAAAGTGCTTATATCAACATTTGTCCCCATTAAAACAAAAAATATAGGAACAAAAAACGCGTAAACAGGTTTGATATCCTTTTTTATTTCTTCACTTTGTTTTACTGTAGAAAGAACTAAACCTGCAACAAATGCACCTACTATCGGCGCAAGTCCAACTTTTGTTGAAAACGCAGAAATAATAAAACAAATTGCTAGACCTACAATGAATATTACATGAGACTGTTTCATCTTTGTAACAATTTTAAAAATAGAAGGAGAGATAAGGACTCCCGCTAAAACAGATAAAACTAAAAATAAAATAGCTGTACCACTTATAGAAGCAACTGTCCCTAGGGTAACAGTTCCACCCTGAATGAGCTTTAAAACAACTGCAAGTATAGCAAGACCTATAACATCATCTATGACTGCTGCTCCTAAAACTATTTTAGCTTCTTGAGTTTCAAGTCGGTTTAAGTCCATAAATACTCTAGCTGTAATACCAACTGAAGTAGCTGTGAGAACTGCGCCAGCAAAAATTGCTTGAGTACTTGTAAGCTCAAAATATAAAAATACAAAATACCCTAAAAAATAAGGGGCTATAACTCCTACAACAGCCACTGCCGTAGCCCAAAGGCCCGCTTTTAAAAATTCTTTTATATCTGTAGAAAGGCCAACTTCAAAAAGAAGTATAATAGCCCCAAGTTCTGATATGCCGGAGAGAATTGCTGTTTCATGTACGATACCTAAAAAACTAGGCCCTATAATGATACCCGCCAAAAGCTCTCCTATTATAGCGCTTTGGCCAAACCTTAAAGCAATTTCACCAAAAATTTTTGCAAAAAATAGAATACTTGCCAAAGCTATTAAAAGCGCAAATATATCGTGCACTATACTTCTCCTTTATTACGGTCATATCTTCTTCCAAGATTTTCCACATGTAAAAGTTTCATGACAACTTTCTCTTATACAATTTGGGCCAGCATCATTAAAAAGTAAAGGCGCTTTTTGCTTAACAAGACTTAACATACGACAAGCCATTTCCCGTATTTCCCACTGTGCTCTATTGCAAGTTCTTAAAGAGAAAAAATGCCTTAACTCTCTTGCATTCATTGTGAATATAATTTTTGTAGCACTGGCGTTAGGAAGAATAAATCTTGCATCCTCAGCAGGAATCTCTGCACTTAAGATTTCTTTATAAAGATTTTCTGCCTCAATTAAAAAATTATTATATCTTTTTAAAAGCTCTGCATTTTTCTTTATACTTTCTGGTACGATAAATTCAAGGGTATTTTTAAACTTAACATACCGTTGACTTTGCACTGAAAAAGACGCTATCCTATGCCTTGTAAGTTGAGCAAGCAACGCTCTAGAAACTCCCTCTATACCAAAAGTAAAAGATGCATGTTCTAACACAGAATAATGGCCAGAAGAAATAACTTTAGATAAAAGCTTTTCAATTTTTTCTTTATCAAAACTTTGTGCAAGTTCATCTACAGTTTTATAACTGTAACAAAGCCCTGCAGCTAATGCACAAATCTTTTCAGGTTCCTGAGTAAATTGTAAAAGTTTAACTTTCATAAGGAGTCATCTCTATATACATCAAATTTAAAACCATTTAATATTTTTGTTTACTTCTATAGTTTCTTCTCTTTTTCTTCCAAGCGAAATCAAATCTATAGGAGCTCCAACTAATTGTTCTAAACGTCTAACATATTTTTGAGCATTAATAGGTAATTTTTTAAACTCTGTAATCCCTTTAATTTGTCCATTAAAACCTGGCATTTGCTCATAAACAGGCTTTGCATATTTCTGAACTGTTCTTGATGCTGGAAGCTCTTTATAAATTTTACCCTTATATTTATATGCAACACATATTTTTATTGCTTCTATATTTTCCATACAATCAAGTTTTGTAAGAATTAAATGTTTTACACCGCTTATTCTAACACTATGGCGCACAACAACTGCATCAAACCAACCGCAACGGCGAGGTCTACCTGTTGTTGCACCATATTCTTTCCCTTTCTCTCTTAAGAAATCTCCCATTTGATCAAAAAGTTCAACAGCAAAAGGACCTTCTCCAACTCTTGTAGTATAAGCCTTAACTACACCAAGTACATTATTTATATTAGTAGGACCTATACCAGCACCTACACATACACCCCCAGCTATAGGATTAGAAGAAGTCACAAAAGGATACGTTCCAAAATCTAAATCTAAAAGCGTACCCTGAGCACTTTCAAAAAGAATCTTTTTATTTTTATTTATTGCCTCTTCAATCATAAGACCTGTATTAGCAGCAAAAGGTTTAATAAATTTTGCAAGTTCTTCTCTATCTTTCAAAATTTCTTTTTTCAATTTTGTTATATCTATATTACTATTACCTAATATAGGCGATTTTTCTAAAAGGTTTTTTTCTAACAAATCCATAAAAACATCTTTCTCTAAATAGTCTATTACTCTTATGCCTATTCTTTTTACTTTATCTGCATAACAAGGTCCTATTCCTTTTTTTGTAGTGCCTATCTTAACATCACCTTCTTCAAGAATACCATCTATTAATTTATGGTAAGGCAATATTACATGCGCTTGTTCACTTATAAAAAATCTGTTCTTTACAGGAATTTTGGTCTTTTTAAGCAAGGAAATTTCTTCTTTTAAAGCTTTTGGATCTATTACAACTCCATTTGAAATTAGGCAGTATTTATCAGGAAATAGTATTCCCGATGGTATTAAATGAAGAACAAACGGTTTATTTTCGTATATGAGAGTATGTCCTGCGTTGTTGCCACCTTGATAACGAACAATATAATCTGCTTGTTTTGCAAGATAATGTACAACTTTACCTTTACCTTCATCCCCCCATTGCGTACCTAAAACGACTAATGTTGACATGATTACCTTCCGCAAAATAACCGTTTAAACTTTTACAAAAAAAGTCTAAACGGTTTAGAAATTGGCGAAAACGCCATTAAATTTAAAACAAACGCTCCCAACGAGATTTGAACTCGTGTCGCAGGATTGAAAATCCTGTGTCCTAGACCCCTAGACGATGGGAGCAAATGAGCCCGGTGCGGCTTGAACGCACGACAACCTCATTAAAAGTGAGGTGCTCTACCAGCTGAGCTACGGGCCCCTTAGATTAAATGAATTATTAAGTCGGATGAACAATTTTCGAGCTCATTAATATCCTGATATCTTGTTAATTATACTACAATTTATGTCTCTTGTCAAACCTTTATTTATGAACTTAATCTTAAATATTATATAAAGATTATTAAATAGTTTTTTATTTTGACATATTTTGACAAATTTTTAATAATTTGTTTACAATAGCTCTCATATGAACGAAAAGGACTTGTTTTTATTTAACTTTATTCTAAATACGGATATAGGTGCTACCAAATTTTTCAAACTACTTGAAAAATTTGGTAATGTAGAAAATATTACTAAATCAAATAAAAAAGATCTGATGTCAATAAGTGGAATAGGAAGTATATTAGCAGAAAAAATTTTAAAATCTCTAAGTTTAGACAAGGCATTAAAAGAAACTGAACTCGCAAAGAAACACAACATAAAAATAATACTCTACAATAGCCCCTTATACCCAAAACCTTTAGAAAGCTTACCAGATAAACCTCTTTTTTTGTACATAAAAGGAAATATTAGAGAATCTGATTATGATTCTATATCAATAGTTGGTTCAAGAAAAGTAAGTAACTATGGTAAAAGTGTTACTTTAGAATTTGCTTCTTATTTTGCAAAACTAGGAATAACAATAATATCTGGACTTGCTAGAGGAGTAGATACACTTGCTCACAGTTGTGCTATAGAAAACAATTCTAGAACTATAGCTGTTTTAGGAAATGGCCTTTTAATAAATTATCCTTTTGAAAACAAAAAACTTCAAGAAGAAATTTCTCAAAATGGAGCTCTAATAAGTGAATTTCCTTTAACTCAAAAACCAGATAAAATTACTTTTCCTAGAAGAAATAGAATAGTAGCAGGACTATCTAGAGCTACTTTGGTAACAGAAGCTTCTGCCAAAAGCGGAGCGCTTATAACAGCAAGAATTTGTGCAGATTATGGTAAAGATGTTTTTGTCGTACCTGGCAACATTTATTCTGAAGTCTCTAAGGGCACTAATAAACTTATACAGAATGGGGCTCATGTAGCTTTAATACCCAATGATTTAGCAAGTAGTTTAGGGATCACTTTAAAGAGTGACAAAATTAATCAACAAAACTTAAAAGGACTTGAACTAGAAGTTGTTAATTTGATAGAAAATAACGAAAACGGTGTACCATTAGACTTAATTGCCAATAAGTTAAACAGAAATATTTTAGACATATCTTATGTGCTATTGAAATTAGAATTAATAGGACTTATAAAAACAGCACCTGGACAAATATATTTTAGAGTTTATTAAAGGGTTTATTAAAAACCCTAATCCGTATAGTTACTGTGAATTTTGACAATACAATGAAAAAAACGCAGGACTTTATCGTGCGATAAGCACAAGTTTTTTAGTAAGTATATGTATTAAGGTTTTAGACAGACCCTGACATTAGATGCATTTTTAGAGAGGAGAAATAATGGCGAAATATCTTGTTATAGTAGAGTCTCCAGCAAAAGAAAAAACCATATCAAAAATTTTAGGAAAAGATTTTATTATAAAAAGTTCTTTTGGGCATATAAGAGATCTTCCTAAAAGTAAACTTGGCATTGACATAGAACATAATTTTAAACCGACATATATAGATATGCCTAAAGCAAAAAAAATTATATCTAACTTAAAAGAAATATCTAGTAATGTAGAGAAAGTTTATTTGGCTACTGATTTTGATCGTGAAGGAGAAGCTATAGCTTGGCACTTAAAAGAAGCCCTTAAACTTCCCAATTCAAAAATTTCTAGGATAACATTTCACGAAATTACTCCAGAAGCAATACTTGATTCTGTAAAACATCCGCGAAACCTAGACATGTGGCTTGTAAATAGTCAACAAACACGTAGACTTTTAGATAGACTTGTAGGATACAAACTTTCTCCGTTATTATGGAAAAAAGTAAAAATAGGGCTCTCGGCTGGAAGAGTGCAATCTGTAGCTGTAATGATTATATGCAATAGAGAAGAGGAAATACAGAAATTTATTCCTCAAGAATATTGGAGTATAGAAGCAGAACTATTAAAAGATTTTTCTTTCAAAGCTCATCTTTTTGCAAAAAATGATATTAAATTTGAAAAACTTTCTATAAAAAACGAAAAAGAAGCAAACCAAATACTTAAAGAATTAGAAAATGCAAAATATGAAGTACAGTCTGTAGAAACAAAACAACGTAAACGTCTACCTTATTCACCTTACACAACGTCTACAATGCAACAAGATGCATCAAGAAGACTTGGATTTTCTGCATCAAAAACAATGATGATAGCTCAAAAACTATATGAAGGCATAAATATCGGCAACAGTCAAGTAGGTCTTATAACATATATGAGGACGGACTCCTTAAATATTGCAAAAGGAGCACAAGAAGAAACTTTAAAATTTATAGAATCTGAGTACGGTAATAAGTTCTTACCAAAATCTCCTAGAATTTATAAAACAAAATCAAAGGGAGCACAAGAAGCTCATGAAGCTATAAGACCAACATCTGCTAAAAGAATACCGAACAACATAAAACAATATTTATCTAACGATGAGTTTAAACTTTATGATTTAATATGGAAAAGATTTTTAGCAAGTCAAATGGCAGAAGCTATTTACAACACAGTTACAGTTATCATATCTGCAAATGAATATTTTTTTAGGGCTTCTGGTAGCACATTAATTTTTGATGGGTTTTTAAAAGTTTACAATATTGATGATGAAGAAAAAGAAATAAAGTTACCTCTTTTACAAGAAAAAGAAATATTAACTCTTCTAAAAATTATATCTGTTCAACATTTTACAGAACCTCCTGCTCGTTATAATGAAGCTAGTTTAATTAAAGCTTTAGAAGAACATGGTATAGGAAGACCTTCAACATACGCCCCTACGATCAAAACAATTCTAGATAGGGTTTATGTTCGTCTTGATAAAAAAAAGTTTATACCTACAAATCTTGGAATTATAGTAAACGATGTTTTAAAAAATCATTTTGGCAATATTATTAATATAGAATATACTGCACACGTTGAAGAAAATTTAGACAGAATCGCTGAAGATAAAGCTGTCTGGCAAGACGTATTAAAAGATTTTTATAAACCTCTAGAGGAAGACTTGAACGAAGCTGAAGAAAAGCTAGAAAGACAAAAAATCAAACCTCAAGAAACTGATTTTAAATGCCCTAACTGCGGCAAAATTATGGTAATTAGAGATTCTAGATCTGGACAGTTTTTAGGTTGTTCCGGGTATCCAGAATGTAAAACTACTTTGCCTCTAAGTAGGGAGGGCATTCCTGTACAAGATCAAGAAACAGATATGACTTGTGATAAATGTGGAAGTCTTTTAATAAAAAAAGTAGGTTTTAAGGGTAAAGAGTATTTAGCTTGCAAGAAATACCCTGAGTGTAAGACAACTTACAATATAGATAAAAATGGACAAAAAGTTATAAAGCCAGAACCAGAACAAACTGACATCAAATGTGAAAAATGTGGTTCAGCAATGTTAAAAAGAATAGGTAAAAGAGGACCTTTTCTTACTTGTTCAGCATTCCCTAAATGTAGGAATTTACAATGGATAAAAACGACCAAAGACGAGAAACTCAAAATACAAAAGAAATCGTCAAAGAAAAAAATTCAAAAATAATAGTATCTTTTGAAAAATATCTTAAAGCCGAAAAAAATTTTTCTAATCATACTTTAAGAGCTTATTTAAAAGATATATTTGATTTTGCTATATTCTTACAAAATAAGCAAAAAAATTTCTTAGAAACAGACAAACATGCTATTAGAGAATTCTTAGAAAATTTAAACAAAAAAAATATAAGTAAGACTGCTATTGTAAGAAAATTTTCTTCGTTGCGTTCTTTCTACAAATTTTTAATGATAAATAATAAAGTAGAAAAAAATCCTTTAGAAACAATGAGTGCCCCTAAAAAAGATAAGAAAGTACCTTTATTTTTAACAGAAAATGAAATGCAGTCCTTGCTTGATATCAAAGACATAAAACTTAGAGATAAGGCAATGATTGAGCTTTTATATTCCTGCGGACTTAGAATAGAAGAACTCATGAGTTTAAATGTCAACAGTATAGATTTTATAGCTAATACCATTATAGTTACAGGGAAAGGTGATAAAGAAAGAGTAGTCCCTGTAGGTAATAAATGCTTATGCTCTGTATTAGAATACTTAAACGAACGTCGTACTAACAAATTATCTTATAATATGCAATCTCCACTATTTGTGAACACGCGTTTAAATAGACTTGACCAAAGAGCAGCAAGAAGGATTCTGCACAAATATTTTGTTAAAGCAGGACTTAATAAGAAGGTAAGCCCTCACACTTTAAGACATACTTTTGCAACACATATTTTAGATAGAGGTTGCGATTTGAGAAGTGTACAAGAAATGTTGGGACACAAGAATCTTTCTAGCACACAAATTTACACACATGTCACAATAGAAAGTTTAAAAAAAATATATCAAAAAACACATCCAAGAGCAAAATAAAGCAAAATAATTAGATAGCGTTTTAAGGATATCAAGCTTATGAAACAAACTAACCATTTAAAGCTTTTAATGGAAGAAACTGGTTGTGAAGAATCTCAAGCAGAACTTGCACTAAATATCTCTGACAACAACCTTGAAAAAGCCATTTCTACTATAGGTTTCTTATTAAAATTTATAAAAATATTTAAAATTAAATTAATATTTCCTAAAGAAAATGTGTATGGGCTAGTGCAAATAGCTGTTAACATGAAATCTTCTGAGATTTTGCGTTTCAGTACAGCATTTTCGCAAAATCCAACAATTTATGAGATATCTGAAAATATAGATTGGTTTTCTTTTGAAAAAGCAATTTTTTCAGCTAGACTTGAAGCTGGATCTTTAGAAAAATATACTCAAAATATTGAAGAAAACCTTAAATTATATTGTCAACAAGCAATAAAAGAAATTATTTTTGTTTCAACTGATGAAATTTCAGATATTATAAAATCTTTTTTTAGTCCAACTAATATAGATATTAAGATTTTAGAGGAAGAACTAAACCTTACACAATTCAAAAAGTTTCCAGATCACAATTTTAATAATAATTGTACTTCACTTACAGTATATAATATTGGTTTTGTAAAACTTGATGCTAAAATATTAGAAGATAAGCACGGAAAATCTATAAAAAAAATTCAAGAAGGAGAGACAGTACTCTCTACAATAACAGATCAAAGAGATATAGCCCATTACCTTGTACATTTGATTGGTGGGAAAGAAAACGGCATAATATCTCCAATACCTGCTACTATACAAAAAGTTTATTATAAAAATGAAAATTTTGAAGTGCATCTGTATTATGCATCATCTATTACTGGCTTTGCTATAGTTCAAAAAAATTCCAAATTAAAGGTTCTAGATGAGAAACAAGTTTGGTGGGGGAAAATTTTACCCTGGTAAAAACTTATGGATTTATCTGAAAACTCTAATGTGTATAATTGCTGTAAATTTTTTGACAAAGCAATACAAAAAATTCATGGGTTGCTTGCGATAAGCACAAATTTGTAATACCTGCTGTTTAACGCAGATGGGCAAAAAACAGCGCGATAAGAATATGCGTCAAGGTTTTTAGACAGACCTTTATGTCTCATGCTAGTCAATTATTCTTTATCATCTGCTGCTGAGGATGGGATTTGAACCCATACCACCCTTTCGGGGACAGGCTTCTGAGACCTGCGTGTCTGCCGTTCCACCACCTCAGCACTATTTTAAAACTTTCAAGATTAGCTTATATTTATTGATGACAATATGTATTTATCTGGAAACCCTATATAAAACTCACGAATCATTTTTAACAGTAAATCTATATTCTATTTCACCTGGAGATAATACATTTAGTTCATTACGAACCATTCTTTCTATGTAGGAAGGTTCATTTTCAAGATAGTATATTCTTCTCTTCAAAAGTTCATTTTGATGTTTAGCGCTAACAATATCTCTTTGTAATTTTCTTTGCTCAAAAAAACGTCTACATAAAGTTCTATTACCGTCGTTAAAAGCTAACACACACAATAATATTATAAGCAAAATATATCTTATTCTAAATTTTTTCATTTTTCATAACTCAATATATTCTTTATATTACTCATAAAACTTATATTTTAAGATAGGATTCCCATATAATTATATGGGAATCCTATCTTAATAATTACCTTGATACTAGAAAAAGCTTGCTTTACCTAAATAAGTAGCTTTAGACCCTAACTCTTCTTCTATCCTTAAAAGCTGATTATATTTACACATTCTATCTGTTCTTGAAGCTGAACCTGTTTTTATTTGGCCTGTGTTTAAAGCAACTGCTAAATCAGCAATTATACTATCTTCTGTTTCGCCAGAACGATGAGATATAATTGCAGTATAACCAGCTTTATATGCCATTTGTACCGCGGCTACGGCCTCTGAGAGAGAGCCTATCTGATTTACTTTTATTAAAATTGAATTTCCTATACCCTTTTCTATACCCTCCTTAAATATCTTAGTGTTTGTAACAAAAAGGTCATCACCTACGAGCTGAATTTTAGATTTTAGCTCATCTGTTAAAAGTTTCCATCCATTCCAATCAGATTCACTAAGACCATCTTCTATAGATATGATTGGGTATTTCTCAAGCAAAGCACTATAGAAAGAAATCATGTCTTTTGAAGATTTTTCTTTACCGTTTATTTCACCTTCTAAAACGTATTGATTATTTTCATATAACTCACTTGCTGCTACATCTAAAGCAAAAACTACATTTTTTCCTACTTCATATCCAGCTTTTTTTACAGCCTCACAAATTACTTCCAAAGCTTCTGAATTGGATTTTAAATTAGGAGCAAAGCCACCTTCATCACCAACACCAGTGGCGTAACCCTTTCCATTTAAAACTTTTTTTAAGCTGTGAAAAACTTCACAGCCCATTCTTAATGCTTCTCTAAAATTAGGGGCACTTACTGGTGCTATCATAAACTCTTGTAAGTCAACATTGTTGTCGGCATGCTCTCCACCATTTATAATATTCATAAGTGGAACAGGGAGAATATATCTATCATCTTGGATATTATAAATCTCTCTTATATATTTATAAACAGGCATTTTTTTTGAAACTGCACCGGCTTTTGCACAAGCAAGAGATACACCTAAAACTGCATTTGCGCCAAGATTACTTTTGAAGTCCGTATTATCTAGCTTTATCATTACATTATCTATTTCTTGTTGGTTTGTAATCTCTAAACCTAAAAGTTTTGGAGCTATTATATTGTTGATATTCGAGACTGCCTTTAGCACACCTTTACCATCAAATCTTTTTTTATCACCATCTCTAAGCTCTAAAGCTTCTCTTGAGCCAGTTGAAGCTCCAGAAGGTACTGCTGCTCTTGAAAAAGAACCATCATCAAGACTAACATCCGCCTCTACTGTAGGATTCCCTCGCGAATCAATAATTTCTCTACCAACAATTTTTACAATTTTTGCCATGTTTTTATTCCTCCTTTTTCTATTTATCTTTATTTAACATCTGAAACAATTTTTTAGATAACTCCTCAGATAATAAATTATTATTTGAAACAACTTCAACATTGGTACCACCATTTTTTAAATCTTGTACATAAATACAAACCTCTGTCGAGTCTAAACAAGAATCTTGAAAAGTCTTTGAAAAAGCAAAAGCTACTATATATCCCTTCTTTAAACTTTTGTGTGTAACTCTCCCTTTTAACTCTTTTATAATTCCTAATATCTTTAAAAAACAATCTTTTTTAGAAAAAGAAAAATCATTATTAAATCTACCATTTTTCTCATTCTCAAATTTTTTTAAAGAATAGCCTAAGAAACGCTCTAAATAATCAAAAAATACAAACGACACTTTTAATGTTCCAGCATAACCTTCTCTCATACCTAAATAACTCTGCAAAGATAACTCGCCAATACAGCTGTTTGATTTTTCTGATACTCCAATTTCAATAGTTTCTGTATAACCCTTTAAGTTTTTGGCAGATATATTTTTATCTTCAAAAAACGCTTTGACATCCCCTAAAAATTCATATTCTGCAGAAAGACCACCATAGAAACTAAAAATTGTGTTAGTTGGTTGAAAGAATCTCAAACCACAGAGTAAACGTTGAGAATTTAATCCAGAAAAATTTAAAATCTCTCCTGTATAAATAGTTACATCTTTCTTTCCATCTTGATGAGTAAAAAAATATTTAGAGAAAATATCTAGCCCGAGATTTTTATAGATATTTAACTTACATCCTATACCTGCGTGAGAACTAAAATAGTCCAAGTTACAATATTTATCTTTAAATATTGGCGAAGATATTAAATCAAAACTATAAAGATTAGTCTTCAACAGTCCTTTACGACCAGAACAATCTAAATAAAATTTATCAAAGAAATCTAAATGACACAATAAACCTCCTCCAATATAGTCCTTATCTCCATTACTTTTAATCGATGGAAGGGTTTCAAAATTATCTATGATACCGTAATCTCCATTGCCACACTCAACAAATGCACCGACTGTTAATATTTTATACTTTTGCGCAAGTCCAGACATTAAAACAACTCCATTGACATTTAACCCGGAACCTACTTTATATTGTGATGTTTCTATTGCTCCAAAATAGGAAGTACACAACACAGCATTTTTGCCAATAGAATTTATAGCAGCAAGCAATCCTTTATCTGCTACTAAATCTTGAGCTCTATTTATAAAAACTAAATTTGATGCTAAATATTCAGAAAAAATTGGAAGCTGCTTATCATTTATTGAAATATTTTCAGGTTGAACTTTAAGAATACTTAACAAGCCCTTATAATCGCTATAAATCTCGTTACGAGCACAAAAAATGTTATTAGACATAACTATGGAAATAAAAAAGACTGTAATAGAGCGTACTGTCATTATATTTTTTATATACGGTTTAAGCATTTTCATAAGTCCCATTTGGATTTTTCTAAAAACCCTATTGTTTAATCGCTGTGAATTTTTTGACAATATAAGACTAAAAACGCAGGATTTATCAAGTAACTCACATAGTGTTTTAACACAGCAATATCCAAAAAGGAACAGTCAAAAGATATGCATTAATTTTAGAAAAACCCATTTTATATAATGACCTAAATTATATACTATTCTTTGATAATTTAAAACAATATAATGACATGTAGGGAAAATTCTCTTGATTTTATCTAAATGATATAATATTAAGTAATATCTTTGTATTATGGAGCTATAATATGATAAATTTGACACCAAAAGTATGTATTGTAGGTTGTGGTAATGTCGGAATGCGTTATGCATACTCTATGATTATAAGTGGTGTTACAAGAGAAATGGTTCTTGTGGACTACAACAGGGAAAAAGCCGAAGGTGAAGCCATGGATTTATCTCATGGAGCCCCTTTTGTGTCTCCTATCAAAATATATGCGGGTGACTATCCAGACACTGCAAACTCAGATCTTGTTGTTATAAGTGCAGGCAGAGGGCAAAAGCCTGGTGAAACAAGAATAGATTTAATAAAAGCTAACGCAGAAATTTTTAAAACTATAATCCCTGAAATTGTTGAATATTCGCCCAATGCAATAATCCTTGTTGCAACCAATCCTGTAGATATTTTATCTTATATTACATACAAAATTTCTGGAAAACCTGCCAAAGAAGTTATAGGTTCAGGAACAGTACTTGATACAGCAAGGCTTAGATATTTAATAGGCAAAGAATTAAATGTAGATTCAAGAAATATACATGCTTCAATTTTTGGAGAACATGGGGATAGCGAATTCCCTGTATGGAGTAAAGCCGTAGTTGGAGATGTATTCTTTAAAGAATATTTCAAATATTGTAATAAAGACAATAACGAAACTAAACTTAAAAAAATTTTTGAAGATGTAAGAGATTCCGCATATAAAATTATAGAAAAAAAAGGTGAAACATCTTATGGGATTGGCCTTTCTTTAACAAAAATTTCAAAAGCAATATTAAAAAATCAAAATAGTGTTTTGCCTGTTTCTTCTTTACTTGAAAATTATTATGGAATAAGTGATTTGTATTTAAGTGTACCAGCCATAGTTTCTAGACAAGGAATAAGACAAGTAATGAAAGTAGAGTTTGATAAACTAGAACTTGAAGCTTTAAAAAATTCTGCATTAAAAATTAAAGAAGTAATAAAGGCAAGTGGATTTTAAATGAAAGATAATTCTTCTATATTGTCGTTAGGAAACGCAAACATAACAAAACTACTTATAAAATATTCCTTGCCTGCCATTACAGCAATGACAGCAATGTCTTTGTACAACATAACAGATAGCATATTTATTGGACGTGGCGTTGGAGACATGGCTTTATCGGGACTTTCAATATCGTTTCCTCTTATAAATTTACAAACAGCATTAGGTACTCTCATTGGCGTTGGAGCTTCTGCTATTTCTTCTATAAGGCTTGGGCAAAAAGATTATACTGCCGCAAACCATATACTTTGTAATGTTGTTATAATAAATATATTAATCAGTATTTTTGTTACAGTTGGCTTGATGTTTTTTCTAAAACCAATTATTATTTTTTTTGGTGCAAGCAGCCAATCACTTCCATACGCATATGAATTTATACGTGTAATTTTAATAGGCACTATTGTTACCAACACGTATATGGGTTTAAACGGACTATTGCGAACTATTGGACATCCTAGAAAAGTAATGTATTCAACCATTGCTACAATATTTATCAATCTAGTATTAAACTATGTATTTATTTTTCAATTTAAATGGGGTATACAGGGAAGTGCGTGGGCAACTGTTATAGCTCAACTTATAGTATTAATTTGGCAGATATTGTTTTTTAGTACAAAAACCACTTTTATTCATTTTCAAAAACAGTTTTTTGTTTTGAAAAAAGAAATAGTAAAAGACATCTTTTCTATAGGACTTTCTCCATTTTCATTACATTGTTCCACATGTTTAATAGTTATAATTATAAATAAAAGTTTATCATTTTATGGAGGGGATTTAGAAGTAGGCGCTTATGGGATAGTAACCAGGATAGTTGTTTTATTTATGATGATAATTTTTGGTATCAATCAAGGCATGCAACCCATAGCAGGGTACAACTACGGAGCTGGTTTGTATTCTAGAGTAAATGAGGTTTTTAAAAAAGCTTCTATCTTTGCTGTTTTGGTGATGTTGTTTGGAGCAGTTATTATGGAATTATTTCCGCATTTTGTATCTTCTTTTTTTTCAGATGAAATAAATCTTGTAAACGCCTCTGCAAGAGGGCTTAGATATGTGTTTATTTGTGCTCCGTTGGCTGGTTTTCAAGTTGTTGCTATAAGTTTTTTTCAAAGTATAGGCAAGGCTTATAGGGCAATTATTCTTTCAGTGTTAAGGCAAGTGATTATACTTATTCCATTACTTATAATTTTACCTAAATTTATGGGTCCTACAGGTGTTTGGGTAAGCTATCCAGTCGGTGACTTAATATCATCTGTTTTGGCAATATACATGATATTGGCTCAATATAAACAGTTTAAGGAGAGTGTCTAAAAATAATCCTTTTAATAAAAAGGTTGAGGGAGGTTTAGTGAATAAAATCATAATAACTATTTCGCGCCAATATGGTAGCGGAGGTCTCTTAATAGCTCAAGAACTTTCAAAATGCTTAAAAGTAGAATATTATGATAAAAATCTTCTCTTAATAGCAGCTCAAAAAAGCGGTTTAAGAACAGAGATTTTGGAACAATTTGACGAAAAAAAGCATTTGGAATTGTTAGAAAATTTAACTGGGTATATAACCTGTCCTGAAAATTTTGCTCTTAATGACACTTTATTTAAAATACAAAGCGATATAATAAAAACCATTGCAAAAAAAAGTTCTGCGATTTTTGTTGGAAGATGTGCAGATTATATTTTAAGAGATATGCAAAACTGTGTACATATATTCATACATGCTAATTTGCAAGACCGTATAAAACGCATATCTGAAAAAAATAAAATTGATAAAGACAAAGCTTTAGAACAAATAAATATTATAGATAAAGAACG
The DNA here is from genome assembly GCF_031278955.1 of Candidatus Endomicrobiellum cubanum. Lineage (NCBI taxonomy): Bacteria > Pseudomonadati > Elusimicrobiota > Endomicrobiia > Endomicrobiales > Endomicrobiaceae > Candidatus Endomicrobiellum > Candidatus Endomicrobiellum cubanum. Next base: position 49,322 of record NZ_JAITJM010000032.1, read on the forward strand.
TTCAAAATATTATAACTATTATACTAGTAAAACTTGGAAAGATGTAAACTCTTATGATTTATCTATAAACTCATCTATTTTAGGTATTAGTAATACCGCAGAAATTATAATCTCATTCTCCAATAAATTAAAGGGTTGTTTTTAGAGAGCCTTTAAAATAATGTATAATACATACCGATCTATCTAAAAACCTTAATGTGTATAATTTCCTATGATTTTTTGCAATACAAAGCAAAAAACGCATGCTTTATCCATATCATCATAAACACAAATTTTTAACGCAGCTGTGTCAAAGATGTACGTTAAGATTTTTAGATAGACCCTTGACACTATAGTTTTTAAGGAGTAGCTGGAATGGACAAAATTTATGAAACTCTACAAAAGATTAGAAAAGTTTCACCTTTGGTGCACCATATCACAAACTGGGTTACAATAGCAGACTGTGCTAATATAGTTAAAGTTTTTGGGGGATCCCCGGTAATGGCACATGCGTTTGAAGAAGCTGCAGAGATGGCGTCTATATCTAATGCTGTTGTATTAAATATAGGAACTTTAAATAATTCTACAGTGGAAGCTATGAAACAGGCCATAAAAGCTGCAAATAAAAAAGATATTCCTATTATTATTGATGCTGTAGGTGTTGGCGCTACAAAATATAGAAACAAAAAAATACAAGAACTTTTGCAGTACAAAGTTGCAGTTGTTAAGGGTAATGCTTCAGAAATTGCAAGTACCGCTGGTATAAATGTTACAACAAAAGGCGTAGATTCCGGTGAAGTTTTAGGTGATATAGCAAACATTGCGGCAACATTTGCAAGAGAAAAAGAGTGTGTAGTAGTGGTAACAGGCAGGGAAGATATATGTACAAATGGTGCAGAAATTATTAAAGTAAAAAATGGGGTTTCTATGATGGCACAAATTGTAGGTACAGGTTGTATGGCAGGATCTGTAATAGGCACTTTCTGTGCTGTAGAAAAAGATTATTTTTTTGCTGCAATCGCAGGACTTGTATGTTTTGAGATAGCAGGAGAAATAGCAGACAAAACTTCTGAAGGGCCTGGTACATTTAAAACAAAAATGTTTGACAAAATAACAACTTTAAGTGAAATATCAATTAATAAAATGAAAAAAATAGAAAAAATAAAATAAGATTTGACAATTTAATAAGCGGGTTTCTCTAAAAAACCAAATGAGATTTTATAATGAACTCAATATTTAATCAATTAAATGATTTGAAAAAAGAAAAAAATGCAATAATTTTAGCACATATATATCAGCGGCCAGAAATACACGATATAGCAGATTTTATTGGTGACTCTTTAGATTTAAGTAAAAAAGTAGTTGCAACCGATGCAGAAACAATAGTTTTCTGTGGTGTACACTTTATGGCAGAAACTGCACACATATTAAATCCCAATAAAAAAGTTTTAATACCTGATATAAATGCAGGTTGCCCTATGGCAGATATGATAACAGTACAAGAATTAAAAAACTTTAAGTCAAAATTCAAAAACCCTTTTGTTATAGCTTATATAAATACATCAGCAGAAATAAAAGCACATAGTGATATATGTTGCACCTCTTCTAATGCTGTAAATATTTTAAGGCATGTTGCCTCTAGCAATAAACACTTAGACATCTTATTTATTCCTGACAGAAACCTCGGCAATTACGTTCAAAAGGTTTCTGGTATAAAAATAAACGTTTGGAATGGTTTTTGTCCAACTCATAACAATTTTATTTTGCCAGAATATGTTTTAAAAGCAAAAAAAGAGCACCCTCTAGCAGAAGTTCTTGTACATCCAGAATGCAGACCTGAAGTTATAGAAATAGCAAACTATGCAATGTCTACAGGAACTATGTGCAAATATATAAAAAATAGTAATAATAAAGATTTTATAATAGGTACAGAAATAGGAATTTTATACAGACTTAAGAAAGAAAATCCAAATAAAAATTTCTATCCTGTTACAAATTTGTCAGAATGCCCTAATATGAAAAAAACTACTATTGAAAAAGTATTTGACGTTTTAAAAAATACAAAAAATATTGTCTCTGTTAATGATAAAATAAGAAAAAAAGCTTACTTGTCAATCTATAAAATGTTAAATGTTCCATGCTAGGTTCATACAGCCACAACAATTTTAATATTACTATTGACATTACAGTGTAAATAGTTTAATATATGTTGTGTGCTAATATTTTGTTCGTACTACATATAGTGTTTCCTACTACAGAACTACAGACAATTTCGTTAAAATCGGAAGCATCCCTGGTGTTGTGATAGAAAAATAAAAACCGTAAATATATAAATAAAGCCATTGTCTTTGCCAGATGGAAAAGTGCGGTGATTAGATTTTTTATCTATTATTCTCAAGTCAGAAGACTTTCCAAAAGATTTTTGGTATGTATTAAGAAATTTAAATTATCGCAGACATAATTTAAATCTTTATTTTTTGTAACCTTGTCTGCACAAGAGATGAGGATTTTTATTTCTAAGAGGGATAAAATGGAACATGAAGACTTTTTTAGCTCAATTCTAAAAAGAAATGGTTTGGAAGAAACATTCAATCCTAAAAAAATTGCAATTGCTATAGAAAAAGCAGGTATTGCAACTGGAGAATTTGGACAAGATGTTGCACATAAGCTTGCTCTTAAGACTTTATCTATACTGCATAATACTGTTAAAAACAGAATACCTTCTGTTGAAGAGATTCAGGATATAGTTGAAGAAGTTTTACTTTCTTCTGTTTACAAAAAAACTGCAAAAGCTTATATCTTGTATCGTGATCAGCATACTAAAGTAAGAGAAATTACATCTTCATTTAATGTAGATTTAGTTGATCAATATTTACAAAAAATAGATTGGCAAGTAAATGAAAATAGTAACATGTCTTACTCTTTACAAGGACTTAACAATTACATTTCTTCTGAAATTAGTAAAATATATTGGTTAAATAAAATTTATCCAGAAAATATACGAAAAGCTCATTTAGATGGAGATTTGCATATACACGATTTAGGTCTTTTAGGTGCATATTGCGTAGGATGGGACTTGCAAGATTTACTTATTAACGGTTTTAAAGGTGTTTCTGGAAAATCTGAAAGTAAACCTGCAAAACATTTTAGAACAGCTCTTGGGCAAATTATAAATTTCTTTTATACTCTTCAAGGCGAAAGTGCAGGAGCACAAGCCTTCTCAAATTTCGACACTTTACTTGCACCATTTATTTACTATGATAAACTTACATATAAAGATGTCAAGCAAGCTTTACAAGAGTTTTTATTTAATATTAATGTTCCTACAAGAGTAGGATTTCAAACTCCTTTTACAAATTTAACAATGGATTTAACAGTTGCTCCTCATTACAAAGACGAACCTGTAATAATAGGAGGGAAGCATCAAGATAAAAAATATGGTGATTTTCAAAAAGAAATGGATATGTTAAATCAAGCATTTTTAGAACTTATGCTCGAGGGAGATGCTAAAGGAAGAGTATTTACATTTCCTATCCCAACTTACAATATCACAAATGAATTTGACTGGGACAATAAAAATATAAAAGCACTTTGGGACATAACAGCAAAATATGGTGTACCTTACTTTGCAAACTTTATTAATTCCGATATGAAACCAGAAGATGCAAGAAGCATGTGTTGTAGACTTAGAATAGACAACCGTGAACTTCAAAAACGCGGAGGAGGTCTTTTTGGAGCTTCCCCTCTAACAGGTTCTATTGGAGTTGTTACAATTAATCTTCCTAGAATAGGCTATCTTGCAAAAAACGAAACAGAGTTTATGGAAAAACTTAAAAACACTATGAACATAGCAAAACAAAGTTTAGAGATTAAAAGACATATCTTAGAAAAATTTACTTCATGTAACTTATACCCATACATGACTTTCTACCTTAGAAGTGTAAAACAACGTTTTAATCAATATTGGAAAAATCATTTCTCTACAATAGGGATTGTCGGATTAAATGAAGCCTGTCTAAATTTATTTGGACAAGATATTGGGACGTCAAAAGGCAAAGAGTTTGGAAATAAAGTTTTAGATTTTATGAGGAACATTCTTATCGATTATCAACAAGAAAGTGGCAACAACTACAATTTAGAAGCTACACCTGCTGAGGGAACTTCGTATAGACTTGCTAAAATTGACGCTAAATTGTTTCCTGATATAATCTCAGCGAGTTTTAAAAAAGGTACGCCTTTTTATACAAATTCTAGTCAGTTACCTGTAAATTACACAAATGATATTTTTGAAAATTTAGATCTTCAAGACTCTATGCAAGCTAAGTACACTGGAGGAACAGTACTCCATATGTTTGTTGGAGAAAAAATTAAAAACACAGAAGCTTTAAAAACATTTATAAAAACAGTATGTCAAAATTATAAATTACCCTATTTTTCTATAACCCCTACATTTAGCATATGTCCAAAATGCGGTTATATTGAAGGAGAACAGGCTGAATGTCCAAAATGTAAAAATGAAAGTATAGAAGAAATAGATAAACAAATAAAAAGACTTGAAAATATGCTTTATACAAATTGAATGTCTTTAAAATCCTAATTTTGTATAACTGCTGGGAAGTGTTTTATAAAGCAAGGCAAAGGACACAGAATTCATGTGTGATAAGATAAGTACAAGTTTTTTAACACAATAGGGCCAAAATGGCGCTGTAAGAATATACATTAAGGTTTTTAAAACTTTTGGAGGAAAAAATGACTGCAAACGAAATTCAAGAAAAAATTAAACAGTTGCTCGATGAAAAAAACAGTATTAGCGGTACAAAATGCGAAGTATATTCAAGAGTTGTAGGATATTTAAGACCTGTTTCTTTGTGGAATGAAGGGAAAAGAGAAGAATTTAAAATGCGCAAAACATATTGCCCTTGCAATAATAACTAAATTAAGAAAGGTAATATGAAATGAAAATTGCTGGGCTACAAAAATTATCATTAATAGATTATCCTAAAATTCCTGCTGCAGTTATTTTTACACAGGGCTGTAACATGAGATGCCCTTATTGTCACAATCGGCAACTAGTTGATCCTAACCTGTTTGAGAATTTATTAAATGAAGAAGAAATTTTTGAGTTTTTGAATAAAAGAATAGGTCTTTTGAAAGGTATTGTTATAACAGGTGGAGAGCCAACTATACAAAAAGATTTAGTGGAGTTTATATTAAAAATTAAAAGGCTTGGATTTCTTGTTAAACTTGACACAAACGGCACAAATCCAAATGTTTTACAAGAACTTATATCAAAAAAACTTATTGATTTTATAGCAATGGACATAAAAGCTGACTTTGCAAAATATTCCACCTTTTTTAACGGTGATTTAAATTTAATTAAGCTATCAGTAGATATAATTAAAGCTTCTGGAATAATACATCTTTTTAGAACAACCTATGATAAAGATTTACTGCAAGATAAAGATTTACTTAATATTAAAAACTTTATAGACAAATCTGATTATATCATACAGGAATGTAACAAATATCTTTAGTTTCTCTCTATTTAAATATAATAATGCAGTAAATTTAGCAAAAATGAGATTATATATGAGAATGAGATTAAAGAGGTAATAGTGTAAGAGGGTGTTAAATCATAAATAATTTATTAAGAGGAATATAAGTGTGTTTGTAAAAAGCTCAACATTTGTCCTTAGCGTGTCTATTTGCAGGGCTAGTTTGTTAAA
>NZ_JAITJM010000047.1:0-19967 GCF_031278955.1 Candidatus Endomicrobiellum cubanum
AAAGGAAGAGAAGAAAAGCAGTAAGAGGTACATAAACTTTGTTTTACGGATAAAACACATTTTGAGTCCTCCTTCATATATTTGGTGCTTATTTTAACACTGAGTATTTATAAGTTCAATAAGACCTGACTTTATATCTAAACATCTTTTTAGAATATTATTTTACATAATTAATGTATATTATGTAAAATAATACCTGACTTAAGTAAATTGAAAATTGTTGTGGATTTAAAATTATCTAAATAACTATTAAACGAATTTATTCCTATTAGCACGTGTTCTTTAAATTAAATGATTGTTCTGACACATTTTGTTGATTTTTCATCTTGTTTTATGATGCTATATCAAATCATCTATCTTGTTTAAATTATTTGAACAGGACAAGAATTATTTTAGGTATTTTGATTTTCATATTGACTATCTATTGCCTGATCTTGTATAGGAAATATCCTTTGAGCGTTTGTATTATTTCTCATACCTTTTGTTACTAAATAAACATATGGAACAAAAAATAATGCTAAAACTAAAGCAAAGGAAAGTCCGCCAACAACTGCTATAGCCATAGGTTGATTTGTAGATCCACCTTGACCTCCAAGCCCTATTGCAAGAGGAATCAGTCCTGTAATTGTAGTAAGAGTCGTCATAGCTATAGGTCTAACATGGTGTACTGTTACCTCTACAACTTTTTTCTTTAAAGTTAACACATCTGGTTTTTGACCATCCACTTTTTTTTGTTCCTCATTATACATTATATTAAACCTGTCCACTAATAAAATAGAAATATTTATAACATTTCCTACAAGCATAATAAAACCCAGCATTGAGATAGAGTTTATAGATTGCCCAGTAACAAATAGACCAAGAGTTGCACCGACTATGCCCAGAGGAATTGCAGTCATAACTATTATAGGTTGAAACAAAGATTCAAACTCTGAAGCTAAAATCATAAATATAATCACAACTCCAAACCCTAAAGCAAAAGAAACTTGTGTTAAAGCTTCTTTCATGGCAAGCATTTCACCAGAAATAACACAATGGACTTTTTCATTATTATATTTAACATTTAATATATCTTGAATTTCTTTTACAGCTTTTGCAAAATTCCCTTTAACATTTGCAGAGAGTAAATAAGCTCTTTCTCCTTCAATTCTTTTTATAGAAGGCAATGTTTTTATAAATACAGGATCTGCAATTTGTTTTAACTGCACAGTCATACCCCAAGGGGAGTACGCTGTCATTTCCATAACTTTACTAAGTTTGTCTCTGTCTTCTGAACGCATTCTCACTCTTACATCTATTTCGTCATCTTTTCTTTTAAGTTTAGTAGCTACAAACCCCTTTATAGCAGCTAAAGTCATAGCAGAAATATCTTGTGTTGAAAGACCAAACATGGAAGAACGTTCTCTATCTATAGTAAGCCTTAATTCTGGAACTTCATCAGGAGGATCCAGTTTTATGCCATAAAATTGAGGCATTTTATTCATAATCTCACGTATCTTATTTGCAGAGTTTTTTAAAATATCTAAATCAGTACCTCTTACTTCGATTAAAAGTCCAGAAGATGCCCCTACACCAGAACCAAAAAGCCCCTGTTGAGTCATAAATTCTGTTTGGAGTCCGTTAATATCCCACTTTTTTATTTCATTTGAAATATCTGCTACTAAAGAATCTGTATCCAGTCCTTCAGGATACAGTCTTCCTACAATTCTAGACTGATATGTGCCCAGAGACTCTATAGATGCCACACCAGAACTATCACCTGTAGAGCCTACGCTCACTGCAATATCTTTTACTTCTTCATATTTAGAAATTAATCTTTCTATTCTTTTTGATACTGAGTTTGTTATTTCTAACGGAGTATCTGGAGGCAAAGTAATGTTTAAAACAAAACGACGTTCGTCAACTTTAGGCATAAAAGCTTTCGGTACTAACATAAAACAAACAACACCTATAGCTGTATAAATTAAAACTATTAAAGTAACTTTACTTATACTATAATCCAAAACCTTCTTAAACATTGGAGAGAAATACTTATTAATTGTGTCCATTCCAGCAGTAATAGATTGCTTGGATAAGTCTGCGGTAAGACACAAACGAGGTACAAGAAAAAGTGCTGCAAATATAGAAGATATTAATGAGTATGTAATTGTTAAAGCAAGCTGTTTAAAAAGTTGCCCTATCATGCCCGCTACAAAAACAAAAGGGATAAATATTGCAACAGACGTAAGTGTAGAACTCATAATAGGAGCTATCAAGCTTTTTATAGCTTCGTAAATAGCTTCCTTTTTAGCCACATCTTTAAGTTTATGAAATGACATTAAAATATTTTCTAAAACAACGTTAGAGTTATCTATTACCATACCTATACCTACAGTAAGCCCTCCAAGAGACATAGTATTAAGCGAAATGTCACCAAAATACATAAGACTTGTTGTAGAACATAAAGCAACAGGTATAGCTATATTAATTATTGTTGACGCCATAAAACTTTTCATAAAAAAGTATAAAAGTATAAAAGAAAGAAGTATTCCTTGAATACCATTAGAATATAAATTTGCAAGAGATTCTTTAATAAAGTCAGATTGGTCTGATGTTACTTTAATATCTATATCTTCTGAAAATTTTTCTTTTATATCTTTTAGTTTATTACGAACTGCTTTTGACAAATTGATTAAATTTGACCCTGACTGTTGATAAATACCTACTGAAATATTTTCTTGACTATTATAACGAGAGTAACCTTTTCTATCTCTTAAAGCTTCTCTAATGTCTGCAACATCTTTCAAAAAAACTACTTTACTGCCAGAATCTTGAACCTCATTTTTAATTCTCTTAGAGCTTCTAGCTCTATCTGCGCCATTATCTGCTTTAGCAAAAGACATATTCGCAATATCGTCTGCAGTCTGGAATTCCCCAACTGTTTTTACTAAATATTCATGCTTTCCTTCTTTAATTGTTCCTGCAGGATAAGTTATATTGGCATTTTCTAATGACGTAATAATATCTGTTATAGAAACTTGATTTGCCAAAAGTCTTCCCTTATCTATTTCAACTAAAATTTCCTTTTCTTCACCACCTCTGAGTTCAACTTTAGCAACACCTTCTATGCGTTCAAGTTCATCTTTAATATTTTTTTTTGCCATTCTTCTTAATTCAGCCATTTTTAGATCTGAAGAGTCACCACTTTTATAACTTACAGAAAGCATTATTGCCTCAACTTGCGTTGGATTGTATTTTAAAACTACAGGGTCTAAAGCATCCTTTGGTAAACTTTCTTTTATGAGATCTATTTTCTCACGCACGTCCATAGCAGCAAAGTCCATATTTGTACCCCAACGAAATTCACATGTAACTATAGACACTCCTTCCTTGGAGTTAGAAGAAACTCTTTTTATATCTTTTACAGTACCTGCAGTTTCTTCTACCATTTTACTAATTAGCTTTTCTGCTTCTTCAGGACCAGTACCGTCATATTTTGTAACAATAGTTATCTGGGGATATTCCATAGATGGAAATAATTCCTGAGGGATTCTTGTATAAGAAATTAAACCCAAAAGGCCTATGGACAAAAATAACATGATTGTCGTAACAGGTCTGTCTACAGGCATTCTCATTATGCTCATAACATATCCTCAAATTTTTAATTTCGGCGGTTTTGGACTACTAATTCCCTTTTTAATAATACCAGGAATTCTAAACCCTTTCTTAATTATCGAATTAGAAACTTTATTTATTGTTGGTATAGCAAATTTTGTTAAAAATCTTAAATTGTTTAACATACCTTGAAAACTTTTCTTTGGACTTTCCATAAGATAATAAGCAGTTGGAATAATTAAAAGTGTAAGCATAGTTCCTGTAAGAGTTCCAAAAAGAACTGTCAAAGACATAGACCTCCACATTGATGCCGCGTCATCTTTACTTAAAACCATAGGCAAAAGACCTAAAGTTTTCATTAAAAATGTTATAAGTTCCGGCCTTAATCTTTCTTTACAAGATTCAAAAATTACTCTCAATATATTTGTTCTACCAACTCTTCTTTGATTAATTTTGTCCACAATAATGATAGAGCCATAAACAATAGATCCAAATAAAATCATTATTCCAATATAAACCCCTAGACTTATTGGCTTTTTAAAAGCCCAAAGAGAAAACGAAACACCTATTATGCTTAAAGGTAAGGCAAACATAATAAGAAAAGGTTGTTTATAAGATTCAAAAATAGATGCTAAAACAAAAAATATCAAAATAACAGTTAAAGCAATAGCTAACATAAATTGCCCTTGGCTATTAACTGTTTTTTCATAATCACCCGAAAGGTTAAAAGAGTATTCCCTAGGAAATTCCATATCTTTTAACGCCTGCTTGATACCTTTAGCTGCAGTTGTTAAACCTACCTTTTCTCTATTTGCGCTTAGTTGTATAAAACGTCTTTTATTTTTATGCCAAATTTCTTGAGTGGATTTAACTTGTTGCGCTGTTGCAACCTGTCCAACACGGACAACTTCTTTTTTAGAGTTGATGATAGGCAAAAACAATACATCATTTATATTTTTTACACTACCAGGTTCAAGTCTTGCTATAGCTTCTACTTGTTCCCCATCTTTTCTATATTGCGTAGCTATTAAACCTCTAAGATTAGCATGCAAAGTATTTCCAAAGCTATTTACATCTAAACCAAACAAAGCTAACTTATGATGGTCTACAAAAAGATTAAACTCCGGCTCGTCTTCTCTCATTCTTATTTTAACATCCGTAAGACCTTTAACTTGCTGCAATTTACCAGATGAAGAAAAAGCGAGCTGTTTTAAAGTATCATAATCTTGTCCAAAAAAATCTATAAACATTTCTTTAGAGCCTGAAGTATTTGAATCTTGGTAATAAACAAAAGCAGGAGAATAATCTCCAAAAAATTTACGGAATTCATTCTTAAAACGCTCAGTTTCTTTATAAACCGTAACTTCTAGAAAGGTAGATAATTTTTCTACTTTAGAGGACACTCTTTTAACATCCTCTTTGAAAGACAATAACTTCTTTTCCATTTTTTTTACTATTTCGTTTGAGACTTCTATACGTGTAGCTGGTGGAAACTGTATGCCTATTCTAAACATGTCTGTATTGCCAGAATCCATAAATTCAGAATCCCTAGTCGTGAAAATTTTTACAGAAAACAAAAAACATATAAATACTAATATCCAAACAAAAGTCTGCCTCTTAAAAACAAATTTTAATATTTTGACATATGCATGTTGAATTTTTACATACCACCCTTGAAATTCTAACTCAAAATTGTTTTGCCACCTGTAAATTTGTGGGGGAACAAATATCATTGTGCTTATTAAAGATGCTATTAACGCAAATGTAATTGTCAAACCAAAAGGCATGTAAAGCTGTCTTATTTCAGGATCTAAAAATACCAAAGGTAAAAATACCACTATTGTTGTAACTGTTGAAGCAAAAATCGGCTGCCAAAGTTCTGCAGTACCTTTAACAACAAGTTCTTCTTTAGTCTTATAAGTTTTTCTATGATAATGAAAAGAGATATTTTCTATCACGACAATAGCGTTATCCATAACATTAGCCATACCCATAGCAAGACCGCTTAAAGTCATAACATTAAAAGTTTGATTCGTAAAATGCATAAGAACTATCGACATAAAAAGACTTAACGGTAAAGTTGTAGCAACTATTACTATATTTCTAATATTTTTCATAAATAAGAACAATATTCCAGCAAGTAATATTGCTCCAACAACTAAAGCCTCACAAAGAGAATAAATTGCCTTACCTATATAATCTGCATCATTTTTTACAACAGTCAAAACAATATTTGGATCTATTTCCCCTCTTAATCTGTCAATAACTCTTATAGCCTCACTGGCAGTGCTTATAGTATTTGCTGCTGTTTCTTTTTGGATATACAATGATACTACAGCTTGCATATTAAGCCTAGAAAATGACGACGGCTCATAAAATGAATCTTTGACAGTCCCTATATCTTTCAACTGCACTATTGAGCCAGAAGGAGTAATTGCAATACCTGTATTTGCTATTTCGTCAACATTGTTATACTCTCCAGTTGCTCTAATTACAAAACTTCTGTTATCTTGATCTATTGACCCTGCTGATATTGACACATTTGAAAGGCTTATCTTATTTATAACTTCAAGGATAGGAATGTTATAAGCTATTAGTTTAGAGTTGTCTATGTTTATTAAAAGTTTTCTTTCTCTACCACCGCCAATTTCAATATTTGCAACTCCAACAACTCTCATTAGCTTTTCTTTTATATTCTTTTCAGCTAGATTTCTAAGTTCTTCTGTAGAAAACTTTTCTGAACTAATAGCCATGATAATTATTGGAGAATCCGATTGTTCAAATTTTGCAATTATTGGCTTTTCTGTTTCTTTTGGTAGCAAATGTTTTACTAAGGCAATTCTTTCACGTATATCTATTACGACAAAATCAGTATCCACATTATGTTGAAAAGTCATCATAATATTGGATTCTGATTCCTTTGAAGAAGAAATCATTTCACTTAAACCGCCAATTTCAGAAAATACTTCTTCTAAAGGACGAGTTACATTTTTCTCTACTTCACTAGAAGCAATACCGCCTCTAAGACGTGTAATAACGCTGATCATTCCCGCTTTAGCACTAGGGTTTAACTCAACAGGAATTCTAGTAGCCATAACCGACGAGAACATTATCAACGCAAAAACCATCATTAAAGTAGTTACTGGTTTTTTTATCCCTATATCAATCATATATTTTTATTATTATGTTTGAAGAGTAATCTTAAACTATTCAGGAATAGGTATATCTTCATCTTGTTCGATAGTTTGAAACTTGACTTTTACACCATCAGAAAGCTGGCCTTGCGTTTCTACAACAACAAGATCGTCCATATTAAGACCTTGCAATATAACAGTCTGTTCAGCAATTTTATCTCCAATAATGCAGGGTCTCATTTGTACTGTACCTTCAAAGGGAATTGAATCTGGAACAACTACAGGCACTAAAAATGTTGTGTCATTTAAAGAGATTATACTATCTGTTGGTACCAATACTACATCCTTTAGTTCTTTTATAAAAATAGTTCCCCTTGCAAACATCCCAGAACGTAATAGTCCATCATCATTTACTACACTAATTTTAACTTTTGACGTTCTTGTCCTCTCCTTAACAATAGGCGCTATTTCTATAATTCGACCATCAAATTCTTTATCTGAATATGCATCACTTATTATTTTAACTTTCTGACCTACTTTCATTTTCTTTACATCTTTCTCTGGAATGTCAACTTCAAAGTTTGTACCTTGCTCACTTATAAATTTACATACAACATCTTGCTGAGTAACATACTCTCCAGGTTTTACGATAATTTCTGCCAAAATTCCTTCACTTGGAGCAATAAGATTTATCTTTTTTAAAGTTAATTCAGCTAAGTCTAACTCTGATTTTGCAGCTTTTACTTTAAGTTCAGAGGATTCTATCTCAAACCTAGTCTCTGAAAGCTTACTTTCTGAAAGAGCTTTCATTTTGTATAACTCTTCATATACTTTATACTTTTCTTTTGCTGAAAAATAAGAAGATTGATCACTTTTATATTTGCTTTTAGCATATGCAGCTTTGGCCATAGCATCTTTCGGATCTAAAGAGCAAATACTTTCATCTTTTGCAATTTTATCGCCTTCTTTAAAATTATATGCTGCAATTCTGCCATCTATTTCAAAACGCATGTCGTTTTCAACAGCACCTTTTATCGAACCCATAACACTATATTTATCATTAAAATCTTTTTTTATTATATTTATCACCTTAACTTGTATTAAGCTTTGAGATTGTGTTTGATTTTTACTTTTCTTAAAAAACAACAAATATGCACAAAATGATATAGCTAATATAATTAGAGTTATAATAACAATATAAATATTTTTCTTAGTTTTAAATGGATATTTGGCTAATAGCCTTTCAATAAATAAAGTGACATTATCTATAACTAGATAAAAGTAATACTTTAATTTTTCCAATTTATTCCCCCTCTATATTACCTTAAAGGTGTTAATGTAAGTTTTTCCATTTCAGTTACAGATGAATAATTTTGGTAAATTGCTTTAGCGTAAGAAGCTATTGCTTCTGCATATTTCCAAGCTTCTTCCATTAAGCTTACAGTTTGCACTTCATAAAGTGCATTCTTCTTTTTCATTAATGCAAGCTTTCTTTCTCTTAAAACTATTTCTTTCTTTAAAGTTCTAGCACTATTTAAAGAGCTTAAATAATCATTATACGCCTTTTCTGTATCTAACCTTTTAGTTTTTAAAGTTTCAACATAGTCTGCATTTGTCTGATCAAAACTAACATTACTTTCCTTAGTGTCAACAAAATATCCTAAATCATCTAATATAGAAAGCTTTATATCTTGGGTTTGTGTATCTATCCTTTTACTAGCATCTATTATCGTTTTTGGATCAGTTTTATCTTGCGTATAGCTAGCCTCTAGAGAGTTTCCCCATAAGCCCCAAGAAAGCTTACCGACAACATTCCAAGAAGCTGTTAGTGTAAGAGGTTCTGTAGTATAAGCTTCTCCACTTCTACCATAAAAACCTTCAACATAAAATTTAGGAATAACTTTAGAACGATTTATTTTTATTTTCATTTCAGCCATTTCTGATTGAATCTTTGCCGTCTGAACATCCAAATTATTAGTTAAAACAAGTCCCATCAAGTTATCTAGGGTAAACGAAATTTCAGGGACATTATCTGAAAGCATATCTAATGGCTCAACATTTACATCCTTTATATCTATAATACCCACAAGATTTACAAGCTTTTTTATTGAAAAGTTATAGTTTATCCTAGCTGCTTCATACATATCTGTTATTCTATCTTTAAAATTTTCTGCTTCTAATAAATCTAGCTCGGAAATAGCTTTTGCTTTATATTCTTTTTTTACTTTATCGAATAAACTAACAACTACTTCGTGAGCTTTACCTAAAGATTGAGATTCTCTTTTCAATGTTAAATATTCATAATAGGCCAGTTTTATTTTTGAAAACAACTCTTCACGAGTTTTTGTATAATTATACTGAGAAGCAGTGATCATCATAGATTCATACTCGTACGAACCTCTAGTCCTGTATCCTTCATATAAAGCTTGAGAAGCTTTTAGTCCGTAAGATTCTCCTGCATATTCATATCCACTAATGTCTGTTGCTGTTGCAGATTTACCTTTGGTGTTTGTATGTTGAATCATAAGCTGCGGAAAAAGAGATCTTGCTGCGCGGACAGTTCTTGATTTAGCAAGTTGAACTTGTTCATACGCAACAATTAACTTAGGGTCTCGAGACTCTGCAATTTTCATACATTTAATAAGAAATGTATCTTCAGAATATGCAGATTTATAAAATAGAAATATTGAAAGTATTATCGTAAAAACAAAAACACATTTTTTATAAAGTCTTCTTGTTTTTAGCAAATTTGTCCTCGTTTTATATAAAAATTAAAAGACAATTAATGTATTTAGTATACTAAGTAACAAAAAATCTTGTCAATCATCATAAAATGGTGGAGGTGGCGGGAATTGAACCCGCGTCCGAAAATGGCTAAATAAGACCCCTACAGGCTTAGTTCGGAATTATATCTTGTTTATAGCGCTATTTCCGAACAGAACTATGCTATAAACCAGTACCGTTTTAATTTTGCTTTAAACTGACGGTACAAGCCATTTAAAGCTAACCTGCTCTTGTCGTTTTATCCTAATAGCAGGTGTCAAAGGTAAAACGTAGCTACATTAAGCAGCTATTGGCATTGCGCCAAAACCCATAAAAGGTCTAACGCTTTGCATTGGAACGATTTTATCGTTGTTTATTTTTCGGTCGATTTTTACGGAGCCATCGACCAACTCCGGCCTGCTGTCATTACTTATCACATTCCCGTCGAACCCTGTTCACCCCCCCAAAAAAATATTACTTATGGATCTGTATATTACTCCTTTTTGCTTTAAAAAAACTATGCAAAAATTCGGCACATTCTAAGCTTAAATATTCTTCTTTCCCTCCAAAAATTTCTATTTGATGATTAAGCTTTTTATTATTCGCTATTTTAAAAACACTTTTACAAGCACCTGCTTTTATGTCAAAAGCACCGAAAACAATCTTTTTAACTCTAGCATTAACTAAAGCACCTGTACACATAGCACATGGCTCGATTGTAACATATATACAACAATCATTCAAACGATAATTTTGCATTTTTTTTGCTGCTTTTCTTAAAGCAACAATTTCAGCATGGGCTGTAGGGTCTAACAGAGAAATGCATCTATTAAAACCTCTAGATATTATTTCTCCATTCTTAACTATTACTGCTCCTACAGGTACTTCATCACTTTTATAAGCTTTGTAGGCTTCTTTCAAAGCCTGGCTCATAAAATAAGAATTTACGGCGGTTACTTTATTTTTCAAGATGTTTTTCCAATACTTCTTTAATATCTTTTGGAATCCTCATCGGCTTTAAATCTTTATTTACAAAGGGATGTTTAGTTTTACCTATAACTAAAAGCTTTTCACCTAATTTAACTTCATAATAACATGTAATACTTGCTGCTGTTACCTCTTGTATTTTTGTTTCAACAATTATTACATCGTCATATTTTGCCGGAGAAATATATTTACACTCCGCACTTAAAACAGGCAGATAAAACCCTTTCGCTTCTAGTTCTTTATAATTAACGCCAACTTCTCTAAGTAATTCTGTTCTACCTCTTTCAAAATACTTTAAATAATTTGCATAATACACCATGCCCATTTGGTCAGTATCAGCATAAGATATCCTCAACTTTAACTTATTCATAAATATCTCCCAAAATAATTTTATAATTAATTATAATATATTTTTAACGATTCTCTAAAAAGTCTGGACTCAAACCAAACTTCAATTGATAAAATAATTTATATTTTCTAAACTTAAACTATGATTAAACCAGAACTCATAAATCATAAGAAAATGGCTAAAAAATCCGATTTCTCAATAGCTAAATTAAAAGCTTTGAAATTTAAAAAAAGACTATTAACACGATAAATTTAAAGGCAAGACGATGAAAATAGCTTATATAATCACCAGCATGGGGATTGGTGGAGCTGAGGTTGTTACTGTTGATATTGCAAATCGCATGTTAGACAAGGGAAATGAAATTTTAATCTTATATCTTACAGGCCAAAATTTAAACCAACATCGCATTAACAAAGGTATTGAAATTGTTGGTTTAAATATGCAAAAAAATCTCTTTAGTTTTGTAAAATCACTGCTCAAAGCAAAAAAAATCTTAAAAAACTTTTGTCCAGATGTTGTCCACTCCAATATGTATCATGCTAATATATTTTCTAGAATATTGCGTATTTTTTATAGATTCAAGTGC
Source organism: Candidatus Endomicrobiellum cubanum (assembly GCF_031278955.1). Classification (NCBI taxonomy): domain Bacteria; kingdom Pseudomonadati; phylum Elusimicrobiota; class Endomicrobiia; order Endomicrobiales; family Endomicrobiaceae; genus Candidatus Endomicrobiellum; species Candidatus Endomicrobiellum cubanum. Next base: position 11,414 of record NZ_JAITJM010000047.1, read on the forward strand.
CTAATATGTAGCGAACATAACTGTAGGATTGGAATTGGAATCAGGCATCGTATTCGACTACTATTTTATCAAATTACACAAAATCTGTCCGACCTTGATACAAACGTTTCTGAGGAAGCGGTGGAGTTATTTTTAAAATATAAGGCTTTTAACAAAAATACTAGTCTTTATATGTACAATGGAATAGACTTAAAAAAGTTTTATTCTAACAATAATGCGCGTAAAGAAATTAGAAAAATATACAATATTGCTAACAGTGAATTCCTCTTCTTAAATATAGGAAGACTTACCTTAGCAAAAGACCAAAAAAGTCTTATAGAAGCTTTCTCTTTACTTTCCCAAAAACATACAAACATAAAACTAATGATAATAGGAAATGGAGATCTAGAACAAGAACTTAAAAATTTTGCGATAGAAAAAAACGTTAACAATTTAGTTATCTTTACAGGAAATATAAAAAATGTACAAGATTATTACAATGCTTCAGACGTTTTTGTACTTAGTTCAGCTTGGGAAGGGTTTGGTATTGTCATAGCAGAAGCGATGGCATGTGCTTTACCTGTAATAGCAACAAATGCTGGAGGGGTTAGAGAAGTGCTTAATGATGATCAATTTATCGCTCCAATAAAGGATTCTTCGGCTCTTTATAAGAAAATGAAATATATGTACTTACTTAAAAACGAAGAACGCAATAAAATAGGCAATAAAAATTTAAATAGAGCAAAGTTTTTTGATATTGATTCTATAACAAGCAAATGGTTAAATATTTATAATGAAAGGGATAAACTTTAGTTAATTTTGGAGACTTTGATGTTAAAAAGATCCATAAAAAATATATACATAATTGGCGCAAACGTATAGAAATAAAGGATAAAAAATGTATAAAAATAACTGTAACAAAAACACATCCTCACAGCCTAATATAGTAATTTACAAAAACAAAATAGAAGTAAAATTAGAAGAAAATACTCTTTGGCTTACTCAAGAACAAATTTCTAGCCTTTTTCAAACAACTAGAAATAATGTAACTATGCACATAGCAAATATTTTTGAAGAAAAAGAATTATCGAAATGTTCAGTATGTAAGAAATTCTTACATGCTGCCAGCGATGGGAAAAAATATAACACCAAATTTTACAATCTTGATATGATTATTTCTATAGGATATAGAATAAAATCTCTCAAAGCAACTCAATTCCGTATATGGGCGACAAATGTACTCAGGAAACATCTTGTGGATGGATACACAATTAATGAAAAACGTTTACAAGAATCTCAAAGTAAATACTATGAATTACAAAAAATACTAGTTTCACTCTCTAATAATATAAATAAATTTGAAGATATCTCAAAAGAAACGAAAGGGATACTTCAAGTGCTAGCTGGCTACTCAAAAGCCTTAGAGGTTTTAGATAAATATGACCATCAAAACCTTGAAAAGCCTAAAGGTATGAAACGTGAAAAATACAAACTAACATATAAAAAAGCTAAAGAAATAGTTAATGCTATAAAAGCTGAATTTTCAGACTCAACTCTTGTAGGGCATGAAAGAGAACATGGTTTTGAATCTATCATAAATGATATTTATCAAACTTTTGGTGGAGAAGACGTTTATCCTACAGTCCAAGAAAAAGCAGCCAACTTATTATATCTGATAACAAAAAATCATTCTTTTAGTGATGGAAATAAAAGAATAGCTGCTACTTTATTTATTACTTATCTAAAAGAAAATAATTTGCTTTTTAAGCAAGATGGAACAAAGGCAATAGATAACAATGCACTTGCAGCATTGACCCTTATGGTCGCAACAAGCAATCCAAAAGAGAAAGATATGATAACAAAAATTATTTTAAATTTATTATAAACTTAATTTGCAATAAAAGTGACATAAACTATGACAAGGAAAAACTTTTTTGATTTTGGAGACTTTGATGTTAAAAAGATTTATAAAAAATATATACAATAATTGGCACAAACGTTGGACAAAAAGATATTTAAAAAAATTTGATGAATTCAATTCAATTTTTAAAAATAATAATACTATCAAATTAAGTACTGCAGTTCCCGGAGTTTATAAGTGTGTTTTATCAAACACCAGTGATAAAGAACTTAATACTAAACTCATTGAAATTGGTTTTATTCCAGGCGTAAAATTAAGAGTTATTAAAAATACTGGCAAAAAAGGATTTATAATATTGAAAATTAAAGGCTCAAAAATAGCTTTAAGTAATAAGATAACAGATAAGATTTTAGTAAAAGGAAGTCATAAATGCCTGAAAATAAAAATATTAAAGTAGCCCTTGTTGGTAATCCAAACAGCGGAAAATCAACAATTTTTAATAGTTTAACAGGAGCAACCCAAAATGTAGGTAATTATCCTGGAATAACCGTAGAAAGAAAAGAATATACTATAAAGTATAATGATTATAATATAACTTTTGTTGACTTGCCAGGTATTTACAGCTTAACTGCGCATTCTAATGATGAAATAGTAACGAAGAATTTTTTAATAAACAAAAATTTTGACATTATTGTTAATATTATTGACTCATCAAACATTGAGCGTAGCTTGTATTTATTTTCCCAAATTACAGAATTCTATTCCAGTATTATAATTGTCTTAAACATGATAGATATTTTAAAATATAGAGGTAAACAAATAGATGGAAGTAAAATGGAAGATCTTTTGGGGGTCCCTGTTCTTGCTACTGTTGCAAACAAAAATATTGGTATAACTAATATATTGGCCTCCATTGTAGCTACTTTTGAAAACAATAAAGTACAAAAACAAACACGAGCTAAAGTTGACTATACAGATGTAATAAAAGAAGAAATAAACAAACTGACCCCGCTTATACAAACAAATTCTGAATTTTCTATATTCCCTAAAAATTGGGTTTCTTTAAAACTTCTAGAAAATGATACTCAAACGTTAAATTTAATTAAAAACACGCAAAATAAAGACAAAATTTTACAACAACTTCAAAAAAGCATAAACCATATAAAAGAACATTTTAATCAACCACCTGGAGTCATAATAGCAGAAACACGTTATGGCTTTGCAAATTCTATTGTTAAAACAATTCTTAAAAATAGCGTTAAAAATAAAATAGACATAACAGAAGCCATAGACACGTTTGTATTAAACAAATATCTGGCTATTCCAATTTTTGCTTTAGCAATGTATATGATTTTTAAATTTACTTTTACTTTTTCAGAGCCTTTGGTTAATATCTTTGATATTTTTTTTAGATGGATTGGGACTTTAGTAGCTAATATTCTACCTTCAGGACAATTAAAATCTTTAATTATTGACGGCATAATTAGCGGAGTTGGTTCTGTACTAAAATTTTTCCCGCTTGTTTTATTTATGTTTTTTGCAATTGCTTTTTTTGAAGATTCCGGCTATATGGCTAGGACTGCATTGGTTATGGACAAAGTTATGAGCAAGTTTGGACTTGGTGGCAAATCTTTCTTCCCATTAATGCTTTCTACAAACGGATGTGCTGTTCCCGGTATTCTAGCCGCAAGAACGCTGGAATCAAATAGAGCTAGACTAATAACAATTTTTGTAGTTCCATTCATGATATGTGGAGCAAAATTTCCTGTATTTGCGTTAATCATCAGCACATTTATACCTATAAGGTACCAGACACTTACAATGTTTATAATGTATATTTTAAGTATTGCTGTGGCCTTAAGCGTTACAAAAATACTGGACAAAATAATCCCTGTAACTGAAATGTCACATTTTGTTATAGAACTCCCTCCATATCATGTCCCAACATTAAAAGGACTCTGTTTAAAAATGTGGGAACGAGGTTGGCTATATGTTAAAAAAGCAGGTACTTTAATACTATTTGCGTCAATATTAATTTGGGCAGCATTTGCGTATCCTAGAGTTCCTCAAGATAAAAATATAGGCACTGTTTCTCAGATGAACTACAGCTTTGCAGGAAGAGTTGGAGATTTACTTGAGCCTGTCTTTAAGCCCATAGGAATGGATAAAAATATAGCTATAACTTTAATTTCTGGATTTGCAGCAAAAGAGATAATAGTAAGTACATTAGGTACAGTTTACTCTATAGAAGAAGGTACAACCCAAATAAAATCTTTAAAAGATGAAATCAAGAACGATAAAAATTGGTCTCCTCTAAAAGGTATAACTTTTTTAATCTTCTGTTTAATCTATATGCCATGCATTTCTTCTGTAGTAGTCTTTTTTAAAGAAACAAACTATAATTGCAAATGGCTTTTAGCAATGGTCTTAGGGAACACCTTGCTTGCTTGGGTTTGTTCTTTTATTGTTTTTAAGTTAGGATCTTTTCTAAGAATTGGTATTTGTTGACTTTATTACATAAATTTATTATAAAATGAATGAGTTTTAGAAAATAAAGTTACCTATTTGGAGGAACTCTCTAATGAAAAAACCTGACGTAATAAAACAGGTAGCCGATATTTCTGGTTTAACTAAAGGAAATGTAAATATAGCAATTAAAGCTTTAGTTAAAGTAATTCAAACATCTTTAAAAAATGGAGAAGTAATCTCGCTATCTGGACTTGGATCTTTTAGAGCAAAATCTAGAAGGGAACGGTTGGGACGTAATCCTAAAACAAGAGAAGTAATACCAATTCCTCCTGGTAAAAAGGTGTCTTTTAAACCTACTACTACTCTTAGAAAAATTATATAAATAAATTTACAAAAAGAATTTAAATATTATGACAAACATAAAAATTTCCAACAATTTAGCAAAATTGCCGCCATATCTTTTTACAAAAATTAATCAATTAAAAAAAGAAGCATACGATAAAAATTTAGATGTTATAGATCTTGGAATGGGAAATCCAGATTTACCAACTCCAAACCACATTGTAGAAAGACTGTGTGACACAATAAAACATCATAAAAATACGCATAAATATCCACAAGCTAAAGGAATACCAAAGTTTAGAAAAGCAATAACAGAATGGATGACTCGTCGCTTTGGTGTAGATCTTGATCCAGAAAATGAAGTTCTTTCATTAATAGGTTCTAAGGAAGGTATAGCTCATTTATGCATGTCATACTTAAATGTTAGAGATTACGTTTTAGTATGTGATCCAGCATATCCTGTACATTTTAATGGAGTATCTTTAGTCGGTGCAAAGATACATTTTATGCCGCTTTTAGAAAAAAATAAGTTTTTACCTGACTTTACAAAAATCCCAGAAAGCATAGCTAGAAAGTCAAAAATAATGTTCTTAAACTATCCAAATAATCCTACTGCTGCAGTAGTTGAAGACACCAATTTCTGGAAAGAAGCAATAAAGTTTTGTAAAAAATACAATATTTTACTTGTTTCAGATAATGCCTATTGCGAACTTACTTTTGGTGATTATTATGCTCCATCCATTTTTGAGTTTCCTGAAGCAAAAGATGTTGCTTTAGAATTTCATTCTTTTTCAAAAACATTTAATATGGCCGGGTGGAGACTCGGCTGGGTTTGTGGAGCAAAACAATTACTTTACCCTTTAGAAAAATTTAAATCATTTCTAGACTATGGCGCACCAATGTTTATACAACTTGCAGGAGTTGCGGCATTAAATGGTTCTCAAGACTATGTAAGAAAGCTCTCAAAAACTTATGAAAGAAGAATGAAAAAGATGGTTTATGGTCTTAAAAAATTTGGATGGAATGTAAACCCTACAAAAGGCACAATGTATATTTGGGCAAAACTCCCAGACAAAATGCTTAAAGAAAGCTCTCTAAGTATCGCAGAAAAATTAGTAAAAGATACTGGACTTGTAGTGTCTCCTGGTATAGGGTTTGGTAAACATGGTGAAGGTTACATAAGAATGTCTTTGGTAACACACGACAAAAGATTTCATGATGCATTGCTTCGCATAGGGAAATTTACAAAAAATTATATATAAGCTTTTTAGATAGACACTGAGGTAGATTAGGAAAATTTATGGAAAAAAAATTTATTAATGTAGGTTTAATAGGATACGGTACTGTAGGCAAAGGTGTTGTAAAAATTTTAGAAGAAAACAAAAAAATAGCATTAAGAAAAGTTGGGAAAGCTATACAAGTAAAATCTATTTGCGATTTAAACCCAATAGACAAACCTGAACTTTATGTTAAAAATTTTAAAGATATTATAAAAGATCCCCAAATAGATCTAATAGTTGAACTTATTGGAGGGTATGAACCTGCTAAAACAATAATAATAGAATCTCTAAAAGCTGGTAAAAATATTGTAACCGCAAATAAAGCGGTACTTGCAAAATATTGGGATCAAATTTTTACAACAGCACAAGATTTCCAAAAATCAATATATTATGAAGCATCTGTAGGTGGTGTAATACCAGTAGTACAGGGTTTAAGTGACGGACTTGCATCCGAAGAAATTCTAGAAATTAAAGGTATTTTAAACGGAACTACAAATTTTATTTTAAGTGAAATGACAAAAAATGGTGTTTCGTATGCAACCGCTTTAAAAAATGCACAGGCTGCAGGTTTTGCAGAATCTGACCCTTCTTTTGATGTAAACGGGACTGATACTGCTAATAAGCTTGCAATTTTATCATCACTTGCATGGGGTGGTTGGATAAAAGTTAAAGATATATCAGTAACTGGAATTTCAGATTTAGATATTAAGGATGTATTGATAGCAAAAAATTTTGGCTATGATATAAAATTGATTGGCTCTGCACAAAAAACTAAAAATGGAATAGACTTATCCGTACAACCTTGTCTTGTTAGTCACGATCATACATTTGCAACTATTGAAAATGAATACAATGGCATCATGATAACAGGTAAAGATTCTGGAGATGTATTATTTTACGGAAAAGGTGCTGGACAACTACCTGCAGCAAGTGCTGTCGTTTCAGATATTATAAATCTATCAAAATTTATAGTTACAAACACTGCTGGCATTGTTTCTGACGTAATTTACGATAAAAACAAAAAGATTAAAATTCTCAACTTCGGAAAGAGCAAAGCTCATTACTATCTAAGATTTGCTGTAGCTGATAAACCAGGAGTTTTATCAAAAATTTCAGGCATTCTGGGAAAATATAAAGTATCTATAGCAAGTCTCTCTCAACCAGAAATATGTGATAACAGTTATACAAACATCATAATAATAACTCATGAAACATTATGTGAAAACTTAAAAAAATCTCTTAAAGAAATTAATGCAATAAAATCTATAGTAAAATCCAAAACCGTTAAAATTAAAATAGAAAGTTAAAACAACTTCTGTAAACAAAGAATGAGTTACGTCAACTTTATAATTTATAAAGTTGACGTAACTCATTCTTTGTTATATAATTTGTTAATTAGAGAACATATCTAAAAATCAATTTTACATATGGGGAAATATATAATGGACAATTTGATGCTTGAAATTATCAATGATAAACAGATATCTAAAGATGATGCATTAACTCTTTTTAACCTAGATATAGAAAATTTACTTTTTATGTCTTCTAAAATTAGAAGAAAATATAAGGGGAATAACGTAAAAGTTTGTTCCATAATTAATGCAAAGTCCGGACAATGCGGTCAAGATTGTAAATTTTGTGCACAGTCGTCTTTTAATAAAACAAATGTTAAAGTTTATCCTCTTTTAGATAATAATAAAATCAAAGAAACTTCTTACAAGGCTTTAGAAAATGTAGGTTGTTTTGGTATTGTTTCTAGTGGAAACTCTCTAAACAATCAAGAAATAGAAAGACTTTGCCAAATGTTTAAAGAACATACTAAAGTATCGCAACTTGGCGTTTCTATAGGCAAAATACCTGATAAAACTTTTATAAAACTTAAAAATTCTGGCATAACAAAAATACACCATAATCTTGAAACTTCTGAGAATTTTTATCCAAATATTTGCTCAACACATTCTTATCAAGAACGTATTGAAACCTTAAAAAAAGCAAAAAAATACGGCTTTAAGATCTGTTGTGGAGGCCTTTTTGGAATAGGCGAAAGTCTAAAAGATAGAGTAGACTTAGCATTTACATTAAAAGAAATCCGCTCAGATAGTGTTCCAATGAATTTCTTTATGCCAATAAAAGGTACAGCTCTTCAACATCTACCTGCGCTAAAACCGTTAGAAATCTTAAAAACAATAGCAATTTTTAGAATAATTCTAAAAACTCCAGATATTATGGTTTGCGGAGGAAGAGAAAGAAATTTAAGAGATTTACAATCCTGGATTTTTCAAGCAGGAGCAAACGGAATTATGACCGGAGGGTATCTCACAACAACAGGGAGAGATATCATCGCAGATAGACAAATGATAGCAGACTTAGATATGAAACTGGAAATAGAATAACTATACTACACATATTTTTATAACAATAAAGTATTATTTTCCCTGCCTTAAGGATTAGTGTAAGCCCTAGATAGTTGAGAACAGTGTTTCCTTCGGGGAAAAAATTCAATCATACTTCCTTGCCAATGCTTCAGCTACTTTTCGCATATTCGGCGCGACTATCTCTTTTAATATCTCGCTGTAATCAGGATAATAATAAAGCTCTGATAGAATGCGTTTTATCTTGCCAT
>NZ_JAITJM010000015.1:0-2632 GCF_031278955.1 Candidatus Endomicrobiellum cubanum
TAATCTTCCAAGAAATAGGTAAAAGTACATCTCAACTTGCATGTCTTTGTGAAGGTGATGCTATTAAAGATTTTGTAGGACCGTTGGGTCATCCGAGCGTTATAAAACGGTATGGTATAGTTGTCGCTGTTGCTGGAGGAGTTGGAGCAGCAGAGCTTTTACCTGTTATAAAAGAATTAAAAAAAGTTGGAAATAAAATTATTACAATAGTAGGTGCAAGGTGTAAAGATTTGATTATACTTGAAGAAGAACTAAAAGAGGAAAGTGATGATTTACTTTTTGCAACAAATGATGGTACGTATGGAGTTAAAGGTTTTGTAACAGATGTTTTAAAAGGAGTTATGAGTAGAGAGGAAGTAAATATAGTTTATGCTATAGGGCCTGTGCCTATGATGAAGGCAGTTTCAGAACTTACAAAGGAAAAACATATAAAAACGGTAGTATCATTAAATCCTATAATGGTTGATGGCAGTGGGATGTGTGGAGCTTGTAGGGTTACAGTAGACGGTAAAACAAAGTTTGCTTGTGTTGATGGGCCAGAATTTGATGCGCACTGTGTACATTGGGACGAACTTTCTTCACGTTTAAATTCATTTAAAGATTTAGAGAAAATTTCATTTGATAATTTTACTAGACGAAGGGAATGCAAATGCCACAAAAAGTAAATATGCCCGAAAGGGATCCTCAAATAAGAAAAAAAGATTTTGATCAGGTTAATACAGGTTATTCTAAAGAAGAAATGCGTGCAGAAGCAAAAAGATGTTTGCAATGCAAGACTCCTATGTGTACAAAAGGGTGTCCTGTTGAAATAGATATACCAGGTTTTATCAAGTGCCTTATTGAAGGCAATTACTTGGGAGCAATGAAAGTTTTAAAACAGAAAACTAATCTTCCTGCAGTTTGTGGTAGAGTTTGCCCTCAAGAAAATCAATGTGAAAAATCTTGTATTTTGGCAAGAAATGGAGAAGGTATTTCTATTGGTAATTTAGAGCGTTATGCTGCAGACGCTGTAGAAAATATTGAAGACCACATTGAAATTAAAAAAAATGGGATAAATGTTGCTGTTGTTGGTTCTGGTCCAGCAGGACTTACATGCGGAGGAGATTTATTAAAACTAGGTTACAATGTAATTATTTATGAATCTCTTCATGATAGTGGTGGTGTTTTGCGTTATGGAATACCTGAATTTAGACTTCCAAAAAAAGTTTTAAATATCGAAATAGAAAAGTTAAAAAAGCTAGGCATGAAAATAATTCTTAACACTCTTATTGGTAGAACAAAGACTATACAAGATCTGTTTTACGATGGATTCAAGGCGATTTTTGTTGCTGTAGGGGCAGGCCTTCCTGTATTTCCTGGCATTTCTGGAGAGAATTTAAATCACATTTACTGTGCTAACGAATTTTTAGTACGAATAAACTTAATGAAGGCTTTCGATTTTCCAAATTATGATACACCTGTCTATAGTGGAAAAAATATCGTTGTTATCGGAGGAGGCAACACTGCTATGGATTCTGCCAGGATGGCTATTCGCCTTGGCGCAAATAGTGTTAAACTTGTTTACAGAAGATCTGAAGAGGAAATGCCAGCAAGGCTTGAAGAGCGTAGGCATGCAAAAGAGGAAGGTGTTGAGTTTGTAATGCTTACAAATCCTATAAAATTTATTGGCAACGAGAAAAAAGCTGTTAAGGCAGTTGAGTGCATTAAAATGGAACTAGGGGAGCCTGACAAGTCTGGCAGAAGATGTCCATGTCGAACAGAAGGATCAAATTATACAATAGATGCTGATATGGTTGTTTTGGCTTTAGGATTGCATCCAAATCCTATTTTACCTTCTCTTACTGAAGGGTTAAATATAAATTCTCACGGACATATTATAATTGATGAAAGTCATATGACTTCAATACCTGGGGTTTTTGCAGGAGGAGATATCGTTGGAGGCGATACCGTTATTTCTGCAATGGGAATGGGGAAAAAAGCAGCTAAGGCTATAGATAATTATCTTAGAAAATGATACAGAAATCAAGACTTTTCATTAAAATGTATTGCTAATTTAAATAAATATACATTACATAAAGTACATTTTGGGGAGTAATTCTCATCTAAATTCTAATATAGATCTTCTTTTCTATCTAGAACTGGAGTAGATTGTATATATTTGTTTAGCAATGCCCGGTTATTCTATTCTTGCTTTTAAAAAAATAATATTATATTTTGTATCTAGTGGTATGGTATATTAAAGTTTTTAAAGTAGGGAAAAAGTGAACAAAGAAATAGTAATATATGACATACACTTCTAAGAACTTGGAACATCTGATCTTGTGATTTTTTTGAGATAATGAGAGATCGTTAATGTAACCTCTAAATTATAATTGGAGGTAGTTAATGTCAAACTTTTCTAATTTTAAATTCTTTACATTAAAACAATATCTCTTGTCTTTCTTAACTATCACTTTAACTCCTTGTATTACTTTTAGTCAATCCTTGAATATCTCTAAATACCCCTCTATTACCCCCCCCCCCCATTCAACTCACAGCTGCCAACACCTCAAATTCTCTCCTTTCCTCTTTATGAAAAAATAGATCTTTCCACACATCTCATTCAATCCAATAAACAATATATCTTTCCTTT
>NZ_JAITJM010000016.1:0-7228 GCF_031278955.1 Candidatus Endomicrobiellum cubanum
GCACATTTTATCCCTTTACCTTTGTAACCTTTATTATGATATTTTGTTACATTAACCAAATCTGTCATTTGGCTGCAAAAAACCACTGAACTAAAAAACACCGCAAAGGTTATACAAGAGCATACCCAAAATAAGCATTTATTATCTCTAATACCCCCCCCCCCCCCCATATTCGTAATACGCAGGGTATGACCGAAGGGCTTTAACAAACTAGCCCTGCAAATAGACACGCTAAGGACAAATGTTGAGCTTTTTACAAACACACTTATATTCCTCTTAATAAATTATTTATGATTTAACACCCTCTTACACTAACATCTTTTCAAATTCAGCCTCTTTTATAATCTTTATATTAAGTTCTTTTGCTTTTAATATTTTTGATCCTGCATTTTCTCCTGCAAATATAAAGTCTGTTTTTTTACTTACAGAGGACGAAATTTTGCCTCCTAAAGATTTTATAATTTTACTGGCCTCATCTCTTGTATAGTTTGTAAGTTCTCCTGTTAAAACAAAAGTCTTATTATAAAAAATAGAACCTGCCTTTTCCCTGGCAGGTTCTAACATATTTACACCAACCACCTTTAATGCATTTATGACCCGACAAACACTTGGATTCTTAAAAAAATCAGTTAATGATACTGCCAAAACTTCGCCAATTTCAGGGATTGTTTTAAAGTCTTCCAAACTGGCCTTAAATATAGAGTCGATAGTATTAAACTTTTCTGCAATAATTTCAGAAGTTTTCTGACCAACATGTCTTATACCTAACGCAAAAATAAGTTTACTTAACGGGCGAGACTTACTTAACATAATTGATTTTACGATATTATTAGCTTTCTTTTCTTTAAATAAACTAAGTCCTATAAAATCATCATAAGTTAAATGATAAATATCTGAAATTGCATGTATTTTCCCATTGTTAAGTAGCTGGTCTATTAAAGATGTGCCAAAACCTTCTATATCCATAGCATCTCTACTGACGAAATGTATCAAATGCCTTCTAAATTGAGCGGGACAATCTGGATTTATACACCTATAGGCTACTTCTTCTTCATTTTCTTTAACAATATCACTATCGCACGAAGGACATTTTTTAGGAGCTTTAAAAAACCCCTCACTATTTTTTCTTACAACTTTAACTATCTTTGGAATAACATCGCCAGCTCGTTCTACTAAGACAGTATCACCTTCATTTACGTTAAGACGCTCAATTTCTTCAAAATTGTGCAAAGTTGCATGCGATATAATAACTCCTGCTAAACCCACTGGCTCTAAAATTGCTGAAGGAGTAATTATCCCAGTGCGTCCAACTTGCACACGAACTTTATCTAACTTTGTAGTGGCTTGCTTTGCAGGAAATTTGAAAGCTATAGCCCAACGAGGACTTCTATTTGTATACCCTAGCTTTTTTTGACTTAAAAAGTCATCAACTTTTATTACAAGTCCATCAATTTCATAATTAAGTAATTCTCTTTTATTTAATATAAAATCTGTAAATTGAAAAATTTCATCTAAGGAGTTAGTTCTTTTCAAATCGTCTTGCAAATAAAAGCCGCATTTTTTACAAAACTTTAAAAATTCAGTTTGATTATCAAAACTTTTGCCCTCTATTTTCCCAAAAGAATGTGCAAAAAAACGCAAATTTCTTAAAGAGGTAATATAAGGATTTTTTTGCCTTAAAGAACCAGAAGCAGCATTTCTAGGATTAGCAAATTTTTGTTCGCCATTTTCTAGCATTAATTTATTTAAATTTTCAAAGTCTGTTTTATTAATATACACTTCACCTCTAACTTCAAATAAAGTAGGAGGAGCTTCTATTCCAAGTCTAATAGGAATATCTTTAATAGTTTTTATGTTTTCTGTTATATCCTCGCCAATCTGCCCATCTCCGCGTGTTGCTCCAATTCTTAAAAGTCCATCAACATAAATCAAACTAGCACTTAAACCATCTATTTTTGGTTCTATAACAAATTCTATTTTTTCGTTTGGAAGTTTTTTTACAATACGATCATACCATTTAGAAATTTCTTCTTTAGAATAAGTATTATCTAAAGAAAGCATTGGCACTTGATGCTCTACTTGAGAAAATGTAGACGAAGCAAAACCCGAAACTTTTTTTGTTGGAGAATTTTGTAAAACAAAGATGGGACTTTCATCCTCAAGATGTTTTAGCTCCTTTACAAGACTGTCATACTCACTATCTGAGATTTCAGGATTATTTTCATTATAATAAAGAGCATTATGGCGCTCTATTTCCTTTCTTAAGTAAGTAATACGTCTTAAAATATCTTCCATAATCAAATTAGAGAGACCTTTTAATTACCACTTCGTACAATTTTAATTTTATCAAGAATACCGTTGACAAATTTACTAGAATCTTTGGTGGAGTATTTTTTAGAAATTTCTACAGCTTCATCTATAATAACACTAATTGGAGCTTCAGGAGTTGCTAAAATTTCATAAGTGGCAAGTCTTATAATATTGCGATCTACTGTAGCCATTCTCCCTAAATCCCAATTTTTAACATATTGCTTTATTAAACAATCTATTTCTTCTCTTCTTTGACAAACACCTCTAAATAACTTTTCTGCAAAATCTCTATATACTCTAACTGTTGGCAAACTCTGGCTAAAAGAATCTAAAACAGTCTCAATGGGAATATTGCAAGTGTCAGCAATGTATAACATTTGTAAAGAACATTCTCTAGCTTCTCTTCTAGAACTCATAAAGCAGTAACCCTCACTATTGGTTTGTCTAAAAACCATATATTTTTGTTGATAGAGATTCTATAAAAAATAGAGCTGCCGTTCAATATATTTTTTTATTTTAAATCATAAAAATAAGGAAGTAAAAGAAAAAATAACATTCTTTTACTTCCTTATAAACACCTAAGTTAAATAAATACTACTTTTTTTCTTTAATATTAGAACCTTTAAAAAGTTCAGCTATGCCAGCAATTGAAGCTGTAACTCCTGAAGTTTCTAAAGGCAAAAATACTTTCGTAGCTTGTCCATCAGCTATATTCCCAAGGGCTTCAAGATACTTGATAGCAATAAGATCGTTAGTAGGTTTACCTTCGTGTATAGCATTATAAACGACTTCTATTTTATATTTTTCCGCTTCTGCAACTTTTCTTATAGCTTCAGCTTGACCTGTAGCTTCTAAAACTTGTTTCTCTTTTACAGCTTCTGCATCAAGTATAACTGCTTGTTTAGCTCCTTCTGCTTTTAAAATCGCTGCTTGCCTTAAACCTTCTGCTTCTAAAATATTTGCTCTTTTTTCTCTTTCAGCTTTCATTTGTTTTGACATAGCATCTGTAATATCTCTAGGAGGATCGATTTTTTGTATCTCAACTCTTGTAACTTTTACACCCCATTTATCTGTAGCCTCATCCATAACTTCTCTTAGCTGGGTGTTTATTTTTTCTCTTGATGTAAGAGTACTATCTAATTCCATATCTCCAATAACATTTCTTAAGTTTGTTTGAGCAAGCTTTAATGCAGCAAGAGCAAAGTTTTCAATATTGTAAACTACTTTTACAGGATCTGTAACTTGAAAATAAATAATAGCATCTACAACAACAGAAACATTGTCTTTTGTAATAACACTTTGAGGAGGCACATCTATTACACGCTCTCTCATATCCACTCTAAGCATTCTTTGAAATATAGGAACAATAACATTAAGACCAGAACTTTTCGTCCCTGTATATTTTCCTAAAGTTTCAACTAACCCTTTCTCATATTGTCTTACTATTTTTATTGAACTTGCTATAAAAATAAAAACAAAAGCAATTATACTTAAAACAAAAAATGTAAATCCACCATATATAATCATTTATCCCTCCCTTTTTTTGGTTCTGTCTAAAAATTTAAAAAGGATATACGTTAAGGTTTTTAGAGAGCCTCGACCATTAAAGACGTACCTTCTATACTTTTTATTTTTACAGTTTCCCCTGGCTTAATATTACCATCAGATTTTGCTCTCCAAATTTCACCATAAACTTTAACAAATCCGGCTTTTGTTGGAGTTATTTCTTCTATAACAATAGCATTTGCTTCAATTAAAGCATCTATATTAGATTTAGTAGTTTTTAATTTATGTACCATCTTTTTAAATATTGGCCTTATAATATATAGAGATAAAACAGATACTAGTAAAAAAACAATTATTTGAATCCACAATATGTCAACAAAATAATAAGCAGTAAAACCTGCAAAAATAGAACCTATAGCAATGCAAATAAAAAAGAAAACTGATGAAGTCAAAATTTCACAAATAATAAGTATAACAGCGAATATCAACCATGAAACTAAAGTCATATCAACCTCCATCTTTTAATAGGCCAATATAAAAATAGTGCTTTCCCCTTTACATTTTTATCAGGAAGTGGTCCCCAAAAACGAGAATCAAAAGAAAAATCTCTATTATCACCTAACATCATATAATGGCCTTCGGGTATAATCACAGGCCCAAAATTATCCCTAATAAAACCTGCTGGGACAATAGCAAGTTTACCATTTTGCCAAGATTTTTGATAGTCATCATTATTAGTAAACAAATCAAAAGCTTTTAAAACTCTAGTATCACCTAAAGTTACATAAGACTCATCAATTGCAACGTCGTTTACAAAAAGCTTTTTATCTTTTATCTCAACTTTATCTCCACCGACAGCAACACATCTTTTAATGTAATCTTTTTTTATTCCTTGTTCTCTCTCTAAAGCATTTAAAGCTTCTGGCGGACATTGAAAAACAACTATGTCTCCAGGTTTTACATTTTTCATAGCAAAATAACGTTTACCACTACTAGTAAAAGGAACTTTAAACCCATAAATGAACTTATTTACAAATAAATGGTCACCTTCTAAAAGAGTATTTCTCATACTACCAGAAGGAATTTGAAAAGCTTGTACAAAGAAAAACATTATAAAAGACGCCATTATTAAAGCTGACCAAGCTGTATCTACCCAAGAATAAACTTGTTTAAATATTTTTATTGCCTTATTAGTCTTGAAATACCTTTTTAACACCTGCATTATCATCGCTGCCACAAAAAGAGTACATCCTGCAAGAAACAACTTAAGTTCCATAATATAAAACCTCTTTATTCATCAATTTGTAACACAGCAACAAAAGCTTCTGCTGGTATTTCCACTTTACCAAATTGTCTCATTTTACGCTTGCCTTCTTTTTGTTTTTCAAGAAGTTTACGTTTTCTTGTTATGTCACCACCATAACATTTCGCAAGTACATCTTTACGCATTGCAGAAACAGTCTCTCTAGCAACTATTTTATTATTTACTTTAGCCTGTATAGGTACTTCAAACATATGTCTAGGGATAATACTTTTCAATTTTCCTGTTAAATAATGAGCTGTGCTTTGCGCTTTATCTTTATGGACTATAACTGTAAAAGCGTCAACAGCTTCAGAATTAATCATTATTTCTAATTTAACCAAATCTCCTTCTTGAGGATCTATATGCTCATAATCAAAAGATGCATATCCTTTAGAAGCTGATTTTAATACATCATAAAAACCAACTATAATTTCTGCTAAAGGCATGTAATATTTAAGTAAGACTATTTTTGTGTTTATATACTTCATTGAAACTTGTTTGCCTCTTCTTTTTTGACAAAGTTCCATCATAGCCCCTAAATAATCTATTGGACAAATTATTGTAGCTTCTACATAAGGTTCCCAAATTTCTTCAATATCAGCGTTATTTGGGAATTTTGAAGGATTGTCTACTGTAACAGATTTACCTTTTGTTTTTACTTTGTACACAACGTTTGGTGCTGTAATTAAAAGATTTAAACCAAATTCTCTTTCTAGTCTCTCTTTAACTATCTCTAAATGTAACGACCCTAAAAATCCACATCTAAAACCAAAACCTAAAGCAACTGAAGTTTCTGGAAAGTAAACTAAAGATGAATCTGAAAGTTTTAATTTTTCTAAAGCTATTTTTAAGTCATCATAGTCAGAGGTACTGTTTGGATAAAGACCAGCAAAGACAAAAGGATTAATTTCTTTATACCCTTCATGAGGATGATTAGTAGGACAAGAAATTTCAGTTATAGTATCGCCAATCTTTATGTCGTGTATATCTTTTATTCCAGCTACAACATAGCCTACTTCCCCAGAAGTAAGTTCGTCACACTCCACCATTTTTATCTTCATATATCCGACTTCAAGCACTTCATATTGTGCATTTGAAGCCATAAATTTTATCTTCATCTCTTTTTTAATCTTGCCATCAAAAACTCTTATTATAACTATAACACCTCTATAAGAGTCATAAAAGGAATCAAAAATTAGTGCTGATAAAGGCTCTGTGTTTAGGACTTTTGCCGCTGGAATATTAGCAATTACTGAATCAATAATTTCAGATATTCCTATACCTTCTTTTGCACTTGCAAGAATGGGTTCTGCATCAACATTTAAACCTTCTTTCATTTGTTCATAAGCACTATCTACATCAGAAGTAGGCAAATCTATTTTATTTATTACAGGAATAATTTTAAGATTAGCATTTTTTGCTAACATTGTATTTGCAAGTGTCTGTGCTTGTACACCTTGAGTAGCATCAATTACCAAAATCGCTCCTTCGCATGCCGCTAAAGCCCTTGAAACTTCATATGTAAAATCAACATGTCCGGGAGTATCAATTAAATTAAGAATGTATTGATCACCACTTTTATCTGTATAATTCATTCTTACAGCTTTAGCTTTTATGGTTATACCTCTTTCCCTTTCAAGGTCCATACCATCAAGAATTTGCTCCTTCATCTCTCGACGAGATATTGTACCCGTATATTCAAGTAATCTATCTGCAAGAGTGCTTTTCCCATGGTCTATATGCGCTATAATACAAAAATTTCTTATATTAGACATTTAAAACTTCCATTTTGTTTTTAGATGTAATTAACGATAATCAAAGAAGGTAATATTGACAAAAAGTCTTTGAAAACATTTTATTTGTTTATTTGTGTTAAAAACAAAAAGTACTAAAATTAGATTTTAGCTAATGTAGCATTTGTCATAAAAATTGCTAAAATTATATTTCATGTTTATACATTATTTATACATAAACTAATTAATATTAATATCTATACTAATATCCTTAATGTACATTTTGGGGAATATCTTTAGATATTCTCTCTTCTTTTCAAAATCTTTTATGTCTGATAAATATGCGTTTGTTACCATTTTATGTCTCTCTTTCATC
>NZ_JAITJM010000050.1:0-7126 GCF_031278955.1 Candidatus Endomicrobiellum cubanum
TGGTTCAAATTGATAAGGGGATAATATTTCTATTGCATCCCCCTTTTTTAGTTTATGCTTTAATTCTATAGTTAACATACCATCTTTATTGTCTGTTATAATTCCAGCGTTCCTGTAATCGCTTCTGCTAGAAGTTTCTATATAGTCTTGTGCAGACTCATCGGGTACTCCATTGAAAA
Organism: Candidatus Endomicrobiellum cubanum; assembly: GCF_031278955.1. Taxonomy (NCBI): domain Bacteria; kingdom Pseudomonadati; phylum Elusimicrobiota; class Endomicrobiia; order Endomicrobiales; family Endomicrobiaceae; genus Candidatus Endomicrobiellum; species Candidatus Endomicrobiellum cubanum. Next base: position 180 of record NZ_JAITJM010000050.1, read on the forward strand.
AACCAAGAGTATATCCTCTATTTTGTAATGTTAATAATTCTTGCATATATATGTCTGAACGCCACTTTGTAGGGTTATTAAAGTAATCATCAATAGCTTTACGATAAACCCTAGCTGTTTGTGCAACGTAATATTCGCTTTTGTTCCTGCCTTCTATTTTCAAAGAGTCGATTCCAATTTCTATCAAATTATTAAGTTTAGGCATTAAACATAAATCTTTAGAGTTTAAAATATATGAGCCTTTCTCATCTTCTTCCATTTCCAAATACTCTCCAGGTCTTAACTCTTCTTCCAATAATAATTTGCTTTTGTATTTCCATCTACAAGAGTGAGCACACGCCCCCTTATTTGCGCTTCGTGAAGCCATAAAAGCAGATAATAAACATCTTCCAGAATAACTTATACACATTGCCCCATGTATAAAAACTTCCAATTTTATGTTTTTGCAGTGTTTTCTTATTTCTTTAGCCTCTAAAAAACTTACTTCTCTACCTAAAACACATAAAGATGCCCCCAAATCCTGCCAAAAGTGCACAGTTAACCAAGAACATATATTTGCTTGGGTAGAGATCTGTACAGGCATTTGAGGAATTTCTTTTTTTATATAGCTAAATATGCCTGGATCAGAGATAATAACTCCATCTGGATTTAATGTTTTTATTGTGTTAGCAAAATTTTTAAGATTTGGAATATCTTTGTTATGAGAAAATAAATTAAGCGTTAAATAAATCTTTTTCCCTAAATTGTGAGCAAAAAGAATTCCTTCTCGAATCTCTTCTAAAGGAAATTTCGATTTTACACGCAGAGACATTTCTGCAATCCCAGCATATACAGCATCTGCCCCGTAAAGCAGCGCTATTTTTAGCTTTGAAAGAGACCCTGCAGGCAATAAAGTTCTGGTTTTTTCATAATACAATTATAGCAAATAAAAATATGGACCAGGGAGAATAATCTATACGCTCAACTCCTCCGCACAGCAGGCTTTATGAGCAAATTTCTATTTTGTAAATGTTTCACGTGAAACATTTACAAAATATCCTATGTATCCAGATAAAGTGGTGGCATTCACATACTTATTAGTGATAGAGTCTCTTCAATTCACATATCTAGCCAAGTTCCAATCGAAGCGTCTTTAGAGCCTGACTTGACCGCTTTAAGGAAAAAAAGGGGGAATCAATCATAAAAAAGGAGGTTTGGGGAACCCAAACAGATGTTTTTATATAAAAACATCTACTTTTTGTTTTTTCTAAATATGAAGTTGTCCTCTAAACAACTATATATTATTTTACATAATTAGTGTATATTATGTAAAATAATAGTCTAAATATCTATTTAGACTATTATTTATGTTAAGATATAAAGAAAAGATAAACTCTTTTATAGAAGAGAATGTGTATTAAATAGATTTATATTATTGCTTTTTCTTTCGGGGGAACCCAAAAGGTCAAGTCAGGTATTGGGATTGTGTTTCACGTGAAACATTAATATAATATGGCATAGTTTAAAATTGCTATGCTAAATGGAGTATGAAATGAGTAAAGTAATAGCAGTAGCTAATCAAAAAGGGGGCGTTGGTAAAACAACGACGTCAATAAATTTAGCTGCTAGTTTGTGTCATTTAGGACAAGAATGTTTGTTAATTGACATGGATCCACAAAGCAATACTACAAGTGGGCTAGGTATAGATAAAAATTCGTTAAAAAAAACAATATATGATGTTTTAATTGATGAGATTGCTTTAGAAGATATTATACAAAATAGTGTTATGGATTGGCTTGATATTGCACCTGCTATTACAAGTTTAAGCGGGGCAGAAATTGATCTAGTTAAATTAGAAAATAGAGAAAAAAAGTTAAAGTCTGCGTTAGAAAAATTTCAAAAAGTTTATAAATACATAATAATAGATTGCCCTCCATCTTTAGGGCTTCTTACAATTAACTCTCTTATAGCAGCAGACACAGTTTTAATACCTATGCAGTGTGAGTTTTTTGCTCTTGAGGGGCTTGGGCAGTTATCTAAAACTATTTTTGCTTTAATGCAAGACTTTAATTTAGAGTTAGAAGGCGTCTTATTTACTATGTTTGATTCTAGAACTAATCTTTCAGGGCAAGTTGTAGATGAAGTGAAAAAGTTTTTTAATGATAAAGTTTATGAAACTAAAATACCCAGAACAGTAAAGCTTGCAGAGTCTCCTAGTTTTGGAAAACCAGCTATACTTTATGATCCTTTAGGTAAAGGAACAACTGCATATTTAGAGTTTGCAAAAGAGTTTCTTAGAAAACAAGAACAGGAATAATAATGAGTTATCATAGGAGAAAAGATATGCAGAAAAAGGCTTTAGGCAGAGGATTAGAATCCTTAATTCCGTCGTTAGGGCAAAATAAAAGTGTAGATGATAAGGTAATAAAAATTCCATTAAATAAAATTAAACCTAATAGGTTTCAACCTAGAACCAAGTTTAATGAACAAAAATTAAAAGAACTTGCCGATTCAATTAAAAAACATGGCTTAGCTCAACCTATTTTAGTTACAGAGTCTATTGTCCCAGGTGAATACGAGATTATTGCAGGTGAAAGGCGTTATAGAGCTTCTAAACTTATAGGTAGTAAAGATATAAAAGCAATAGTTAAACAGTCTGCTGATGATAAGCAGCGTTTGGATTTAGCATTAATAGAAAATTTACAAAGAGAAAATCTAGACCCTATAGAAGAGGCTAAAGCTTTTCAAAGGCTTATAGAAGAGTTTTCACACACGCATGAACAAATTGCAGAAATTATAGGAAAAGAAAGGTCTGTTATATCAAACACTTTAAGGCTTTTGTCTTTACCTGAAGAGATTCAAATCCTTATTGCTGAAGGCAAAATTTCTTCCGGACATGGAAGAATGCTTGCAAGTATAGAAAATGTTGCAAAAATTAAACAGATTGTAGAAAAAATATTAAATGAAAAGCTTTCTGTAAGAGCTTTAGAAAAAATGGTTTCAAACTTTAAAATTGGCAATAAAAAAATAAAAGAGAAAAAGCAAGAAGTGGAACTTACAAATTTAAAAGAAGAAATTCAAAGAAAATTTGGAACAAAAGCAAGCATCGTAGGTAATAGTAAAAAAGGTAAAATTGAACTTTATTATTACTCTTTAGATGATCTTGAGAGAATAGCAAGAGAATTAAAATTATAATGTTAGTATCTAGTTTTAAAAAAGGATTTTTTGTTGTGGATAATTCTGGTATAAAACAAAACTTAATAAGAGACATTAGTAGTAATATTTATAATTTTTTACATTTTCTCCTTGTAAAAAATGCATTTTTAAATTATAATTTGTATGAAAATAAAATTTTCTGTTTTAATTTGTTGCTCATATATATGTTATCTGCGTGTAGTAGTAAAGAGGCTGTTAAAAGTTTAGTAGAAGACAGGTTATCTAATGCATCTCATGTATCTAATACTGATGTTAATACTTCCCAGCTAACGACAATTGATATTAATTCAAGTCTTGCACAAGAGCTAAGAAGTAGGGGGTTTCAGGAGTGGGAAGTTTTGGAGATGTTATATATAGCACAAGAGACATACGATGGGGAGCCAGGATGTATTGGAGGAGGCACATATATTACTAGGAGCAGCAAGTATGCACCTGTTGAGTTTAAATGCTATAAGTGTGCTGCATGGTCTACACCGGGGGGTGGGGTGGGTGGTGATGTAGAATCGGAGATATTCTCAATAAGGAGGCTTCTCAATCATCTTGGGCAATGTGGGTTAGTAGACAGAGATTTATGGAAAAGATATACATATCAGGAGATTATGGAGATAGTTCATAACGATCTCGGTTCTAGCGAGTATACGATTTCATCTTTTTATAGTGGAACTGCTCCAGATCTCATAGATAAATTAATTTCTAACATCACAATTTCTCAGTGTCATAAACAAACATTCATCTTCTTCTATGAAGGTACGCCTATGGACCCAATAACCTATTAACTAATTTGTACTTGACTTGCGATTTTCCCCTCTCTTTCTCAATGCTACGAACATTAGAAAAATTTAATAAAAAATGCCTGAAATAATTGTTGAGCTTCAAACCATGTATTAATTGTGGATTAGTTGTGTATAACTAATCCACTGTTAGTTTAAATATGTTGATATTTTTAATAAAAATTTTAAACAAAATATATTGAAAAATCAATACAAAATATGAGAGAACTCAAATTCAAATATTTTATAAGTACTTTATCTTTGCTATGTGGATAACTTGTTGATAAGTTTAGGTGATAAGGAGCTTGGGAAAGTAATATATATGTAACAAAAGAGGTCTAATTTAAAGGGAACAGAAAAAAACTTGCTGATTCATTAACAGCGGAAACGACAGAGCTAATACCATTCTTCCATATTTGCTTCAAGATTTTTGGGAACTTGGAAGCGATTCCCAAATTATGATTAAACTGATTAACAAATATGTTCCTTTGTCTGAAAATACAAAAATATTGGATTTAGCTTGTGGCAAAGGTGCGGTATCGGTTGGACTTGCTTTGAGGCTTCGGATTAAAGTAAAAGGTATTGATATAATTCCTGAATTTATCGAATATGCAACACAAAAGGCAAAAGAGTTTGCTGTTGATGGTTTATGTGATTTTGCGTAATAAGCGTAATAAGACAGTTAAAATTGAAAAAGGTTATGGTTGCGTTATTTTTGGAGCAGTAAGTAGCGTATTGGGCGTCCTGCTGAAACTTTAAGTAAGTTAAAAGCAACAGTAAAGACAGGTGGATATGTTTTGATTGACGAAGGATATCTTTCTGATGAAAGTAAACGAAAAAATATTAAATACAATAGTGATATTTATAGGACCAAACAACAATGGTTAGACTTATTTAAAGAAATGGGGTTGGAGTTAATTGAAACTGCTTCTGCCGGCAGCGCAGATAATTTAGATAGTGGTCAAGATACGGCAGCCATAGAGCAGTTAGAGCTAATGAGTTAATCAAGAAGTATCCGGATAATAAAGATATGTTTGAGGGATATATTCGTGGTCAGCAAAATGAGTATGATATTACCTGACTTGACCGTTTTAAGGAAAAAAAGGGGAAGTCACTCATAAAAAAGGAGGTTTGGGGGAACCCAAAAGGTCAAGTCAGGTAATATAAGCGTCAATCTTGTCTGTGTTACTTGGATTTTGAAAAAAGTATAATGCAGAAAATAAGTATGAATTTCCATCCTTAATACGCTAGCCTACAAACAAGTCTCTTAATGCTGGATTTAGTTCCCAAGACTTATAAGCGCAAAAAGATGCAGACATTATATTTCCCAAACTGGGATGGATACAATGTTACGATTTAAAGGAATACGTTCAGGTTGTAAACAAATAATAGCGCCTAGTCCAACTTTTTTGTTTAATTTATTCAATTGATTAAAATACTTACAGTCTGATAACTGTGGATTTGTAGTTTTTTTTATTTCTATTGGGTAAAGAGTCCCATTTTCTTCTATAACTAAATCTATTTCTTTTTGATCTGTATCCCTATAAAGATACATAAGAGGTTCTTTCCCATTGTGTAAGTAAGATTTTAGGGTTTCTCCAATAACATGAGTTTCAAGTATTGCACCATCCATGGCTCCGCTCATAAGAGATTCTGGCGTGTTCCATCGTGTAAGATAAGAACATAAACCAGTGTCCAAGAAATACATTTTTGGGGTTTTTATTATACGATTTGTTATGTTTGGGGAATATGGGCGCAAAAGATACACAATCTCAGAACGTTCTAATATGCCCATCCAAGCTTGAGCTGTTTTAACGTCTATTCCTACATCACGCGCAAGGGAAGTGTAATTTAGAAGTTTAGCTGTTTGAGCGGCGACAACTGAGACAAAATTAAAAAATTGTATAGGTCTTTCTATATTGTAAAAATCTTTGACGTCTCTTTCAATATAAGATTGTATATATGAAGAATAGTATTGTTCTCTATCAATGTTTTTATTAACAACAGGTTCTGGTAGTTGACCTTCCCATATAAGTTTATAAACTTGTTGGATTGTTAACTTTTTTGTTTTTTTAAAAGTGTTATAAGAAGGTAAAAAAGGTTTTGACAAAAAAGGTTGTTTTGCTTTTTCGTTATAAGACAAGCCCATAAGTTCGAGTATTGCTATGCGTCCAGCCAAAGATTCTTTAACTCCATCCATCAACTTATATTTTTGAGATCCCGTAAGCCAAAAAGCGCCTTTAGTATTACGATTTTGATCAACATAAATTTTTATATAAGGAAATAATTCAGGCGCATACTGTACTTCGTCAATAATTACAGGAGGCGGGTTTTGTTGCAAAAAGAGTTCAGGGTCGTTCTTTGCCAATTGACGAAATTTTATATTATCAAGAGAAACATAATTGCGCTTTGATTTTTTTGAAATATTTTTAAGTAATGTCGATTTGCCAACCTGTCTTTGTCCATTTAAAAGAATTACTCTAAATCCTTTTGACGTCTTTTCTATTACATGGCTTAAAGTGCGTTCTAGGTCAGACATTTCACCCTCTCCTTAAACAATAATCAGTTTAATATGGAACAACCTCCATTATATACTAAATATGAGTCAGTGTCAAACAACAATGCAGAGCTAAATCTAGATTAGAGGTAGATCTGATTTGGAAAGGGGCTGTAAATAATTTTGTGTAAAGTTAGCATTGTTAATTTTTGTCCGACAGAATAAGTAATTGATTGTAATTGTGAACCTTTGAACACCACAAATACAAGCATTTAAGTAATGCTTCTGTTCTCATTGACAGGTATTGGGTTTGTTGTATAAAATAAGCCGTCTCATTTCCAATGTGTTCCCAACTCTCTCCCACATATCTATACTTATTATCCCATTTTGTTCTAAACTCTTCAAGCTTATCTTGTGTATAAATCTTTGCTTGATACATGCTTTGTTGAATTCCTCACTTGATGTACTATACATTTATTCCTGTT